>DATNBZ010000134.1:0-12321 GCA_035607285.1 Blastocatellia bacterium
CAAGCTAAAGCTTGAACGCTAAACCCTGAACCCTGAACCCTGAACCCTGAACCCTGAACCCTGAACTCTGAACTCTGAACTCTACCGAGCTGAACTTTTTTCGCTGGCCGTGAAACCTAAAGCGCTTACGGCGCACTTACCAAACGAGCCCAGCAACACTCGGCAACATCTCGTGGGGAACTTTTGGAGGAGATCAAGAATGAAAACGAAACTGTTTGTCTTATCCTTAGTCGCCGTCTTCGCATTCGCGCTTTCGCTGCCGCTCGGTTCCGCAGCGCAGCAGCGCGAACGTAGACACACTGAAACGATTAATCGCGCCAATCCGCCCGACAACAATTCCGATTCGGATCTGCCGGAGAAGGACGAGTTTCATCAGAGCTATCAGCTCGCGGCAGGGGCCAGGGTTGAGGTGCAGGGGATCAACGGTTCGGTGGACATCGAAACCGCTGCCGGCAGCACCGCGCAAGTAAACGTGTACCGCTCGGCGCGGACGCGTGAGGATCTTGAATTTCGAAAAGTGCTTGTCGAACAAACTGCCGGCGGTCTCGTGGTGCGCGGTGAGAAGGACCAGAACGGCATGGGGCGCAATCGAGACGTCCGTCAGCGAGTGACGCTTTCATTACCTCGTCAGATAGACCTAGGCGTAAGCGGCGTCAACGGTCGAGTGGGAGTCGGCGAGGTTGATGGACCGGTCAAGCTCAGCGGCATCAACGGAAAGGTAGAAGTCGCCCAGGCGATGGGTTATTCGAATATTTCCGGGATCAACGGCCGAGTCAAAATCACGCTTGCGCGGCTTGGCGAACAGGGCATCCACGTAAGCGGAGTAAACGGGGGAGTCGAGCTGTTCTTCGCTGAGGACTTAAACGCCGATCTGGATGTCACCGGCATAAACGGCAGCGTCAATGCGGACGTGGCGAACGTTACTATTTTTGGAAAGGTCGACAAGCAGAACTTCCACGCGAAGATCGGATCAGGCGGCTCGCCGATCAAGGTCAGTGGAGTCAACGGTCACGTTAAGCTCTCGCGCGTAGGCTCGCCGGGCTAAGCATCCAAGGCAATCTTGACTGTCGTGTTTGGAACCATTGCTTCATTGAGGTGAATCCTTTCCTGAAAGCCGGGGCAGGTTATCGCTCCTGCCCGGCTTTCATTTTTCTTAGTTTTGGTTTCTTTGTGCCATTTCCTTGTAACGCCTGGTCCGCGCTTCGCGTGCTTTGCGGTCCTTTGCGGCTTTGCGCTGAGTATTGGGTCTTTACTCCTTCAATACCTAGCGCAAAGGCGCAAAGGACCGCAAAGCACGCGGAGTTATTAAGCAACGCAGAATCCGAATACTACCTAAAGATTTGGAACTGTCGGCGCTATACGGCGATGAATCAGGTAAGAGGCGACTTCTCGGTTAGGAGGGACGATTAGAATGAAACGTTCAATACTATATTTGGCTGTGCTGCTGGCTGCAGTGGCTTCCATGTCGTACGTATCTTCGGTACGCGCGGGCGCACGGGCTGAAAGCCTCTCTTATGATTCCGATCAACAGACCGTCGAGCGCCCGAGACGGGTCCAGATCTCGGCGGGCGGCTTCCTCGGCGTCGAACTCGGCGAGGTGAACAGTGAAGTAGTCAAGCGCCTCAAGCTCCGAGGAGAACACGGCGCATTGATCGAAGCGGTCACTTCCGGTAGCAGCGCCGCGCAGGCCGGGCTTCAGAAGGACGACGTGATCGTGAAGTGGGACGGCGAATCAATCGACAGCGCTCGCGAGTTGTCGCGTCACATTCGAGAGACTCCCGCCGGCCGCGCCGTTCGCCTGGGAGTGCTTCGAGGCGGACGCGAGATCGAAGTCAATGCGAAGATGGGCGATCGTACTTCCATTCGGAACATGGTGAGAGTGCCTCGACCAACACCAGTTGCGCGCGTCAGAGTGAGACCCGCCGAGATTGCCGGTGTTCGCTTGAGAGATGGTGTTCGCCTGGGCGCGCAGCTTCAGGCGATGACAACGCAGCTCGCCGAATACTTCGGTCTTTCGAAGCGAACCGGCGCGCTTGTCGTTTTCGTATTCGCGGATTCGCCTGCGTCGAAAGCGGGACTCAAGGCGGGTGATGTGATTCTTTCAATCGGCGGGGAAACCGTCGAGAACCCGATGGATCTTCGTCGAATCCTCATGACCAAATCGGAAGGGTCGGTTGAGGTGAAGGTGCTTCGCGATAAACAGGAACAGACGCTGACGGTTCACGTCGAGAAGGGAACCAACTCGTGGTTATTGCAACCCGACGACGAGGATGAAGTTGTCGCGGTGACTACGCCGTTCTCGGTTTCCATTCCAAAGATTGACGTTCGTCCGGCGGTGATAAACATACCGAGGGTCAAGTTGGAGCCGATGACGATCCAGATGCCGACAGTCCATATCGCGCCAATCGTAGTGCCCTCGATGAACATTCAAGTGCCGAAGGTCGACGTTGAGCCGATGAAGATCGAGATTCCGCAGATAAATCTCGAACCGATGAGAATCGACATTCCGAAGATCGATATCGCGCCAGTGAAGATCCAGATTGTGCCGCGACGAATAATCGTCTAGTCGCGCATCAACTGACCAAGAATCCGTGTGAATCCGTCAAATCAGCGTCATCCGTGGTCTATACGGCTCTAGTATCAGAATCAATAGACCACGGATGACGCTGATTTGACGGGTTCACACGGATACTACGTTTATCCCTGAGGCAAAGGCCTACAACTCGAATAAAAAAACTGATCGAGGTCCGGGCTGAAGTCAAAGTGCGAAGGTTGACCTGCACACTGGAGGCACATAGAATCAGCGACTCCGTTACAGCGCCGAAGATCAAAGGTTTTGAAGGGGTGACAAGGTGCGGCTACTTCCTCGAGAAGAAAAATACTTTTCAATGCTCAACCAGCTCGCGGCTCAAGTGAGGCAGGGGGGCGCTCTGTTCGTCAAATTGTTTGGCGACTATGAGCATCACTCGCGGTACGCCGAGCAAATCAAGGAGATTGAAGTCACATGCGATGATTTGTCGGCAAAGATCATTCAGAAGCTCAACTCCGCTTTTATTACGCCGATCGATCGCGAAGATATTTATCTGCTGGTAACCGAGCTGGACGATGTGATCGACATGATAAATGATCTGGCGCGGAGGCTGGAGATCTACGGCGTTACTACGCCGCGCCCGGAGGCAAGCGAGATTGCAAGCTTGCTTGGCAAAGCCACTGAAGAAATCGAAGTAGCCTTTGGCATGCTCGAGCAACACGAGGCGCTGGGCGAACACATCGGGATGATCTCTCAGCTCGAGAAGAGCGCGGATACTCTCTATCAGGACGCAATCCGCCGACTGTTCCGCGAGGAGAAGGACCCAATAGAAGTAATCAAGTGGATGTCGATCTACGAAGAATTGGAAAACTCTATTGACCGGTGCAAAGACGTCGCCGAAGCGCTCGAAGCAGTAATCGTCAAGAACAAGTGAATCGCCGCGATGGAAGAGCGCCGGAAGATGATTTCGTCGCCGATCCAGGTTTAGGTTTGTCAGTGCTGGTTTCTTAGGGGAGGTCCCTCTGAATGACGACGCCTCTCGCGTTTGTCCTGTTCATCATCGCAATTGCGCTCATCTTCGATTTCGCAAATGGCTGGCACGATGCGGCAAACTCGATTGCCACCGTTGTGTCGACGCGCGTGCTCTCTCCCGGAGTCGCCGTGGTCTGGGCGGCGGTGTTCAACTTCATAGCATTTGCGGTTTTCGGAACTCGTGTCGCCAAGACTATCGGCGGAGATCTGATCGAGATCAGTCTGATCGGAAAAGATTGGCAGCTCTGGGTGCTGCTGAGCGGCTTGATAGGTGCAATTGCCTGGGACGTTATCACCTGGTACTACGGCTTGCCGTCCAGTTCTTCTCATGCGCTGGTAGGCGGATATGCCGGCGCCGCGCTTGCAGCGCGACTGGTCGCCGGCGGTGGGTTTGCGGGGTTGTTCAAGGCGGAAGGTTGGATCAAGACTTTAGCCTTTATCGTGGTTTCCCCAGTGTTGGGAATGTTACTTGGGTTTTCGATAATGGTTGCGCTGCTGTGGATCATCCGTGGCTTCTCGCCTGACAAGGTCGATCGAATATTTCGAAAGGGCCAGCTTGTGTCGGCAGCGCTGTACAGTCTTGGACACGGCGGCAATGACGCGCAGAAGACTATGGGGATTGTTACCGCGGTGCTGGTCTCGGGAGGACTGTTGGCGTCGACCAGCGACGGTAAGCTTCCTGCCATTCCTTTATGGGTCGTTCTCAGTTGTCATGCCGCAATCGCGGTGGGAACGATGTCGGGTGGCTGGCGTATAGTTCACACCATGGGTTCGCGCCTTACGAAGCTCAAGCCGGTTGGAGGGTTTGCCGCGGAGACTGCGGGAGCAATTACACTTGCCATGGCGACTTACGGCGGCATTCCTGTAAGCACTACTCATACGATCACCGGGGCGATTGTGGGTGTTGGCTCGACGCGACGATGGTCCGCCGTCCGATGGGGTGTTGCGAGGACGGTTGTTTGGGCCTGGGTCCTGACAATTCCGCTTTCCGCGCTGATAGCCGCGATAACCTTTCTCCTTGTCCGGTTATTGAGTAGCTGACTTGAAACCGTGGTCAGTCCTTCGCGTGCTTTGCGGTCCTTTGCGCCTTTGCGCTGAGTATTGGGTTTTGAAGGAGCAAGACACAATACTCAGCGTAAAGGCGCAAAGGACCGCAAAGCACGCGGAGGTTATTAAGCAACGCAGAATCCGAACACTACCATTATTATTGACTTCAATTTCCCTCGATGTTAAAAGGGCAACGTTGAAGAGGTTCAATTTCCCGCAGCCGCATGTGGATCATTGGATCAAGTAGCAAGTTGCCCCTCATAGAAGTTCCGTTCCTGGTTATTGTTGCTCTTCTCTCAGGTAGTTCCCCTCGACCCCCCAAACGTGCGCGTGCTCTCTTGAGTCGGTTCTCCCGAGTGTCGATCGGTTCAAGAGAAAATATTGGCTGGAGCTTTGAGCGCGCGCTTGAACGAAATGGATTCTGGGTAAGGACCGAGAGACTATGTCGGCGAAACTGGGCGAATCGCTTCTCAAGGACAATCTCATAACCCCTCAGCAACTCAAGGAAGCGCTTGACTACCAGAGAGTCAATGGTGGCCGGCTCGCATCAACACTGGTAAAGCTCTGCATGCTTTCAGATGAGGAAGTCACCGCGGTGCTGAGCCGGCAATACGGGGTGCCATCCGTCAACCTCGATCTCTTCGAAGTAGACCCGGCGGCCGTAGCGCTTGTCCCGCAAGAAACTGCCGAACGTTCCTGCGTATTGCCGCTGTCCAGAGTCGGCGCCACGCTCACCCTGGCAATGGTCGATCCCACAAACGTCTTCGCCATTGACGACATAAAATTCATGACCGGGCTGTCCGTCGAGCCCGTGGTGGTTAGCGAGACGGCGCTGAACACCGCGATCAGAAAACACTACGGCAGCACGCGCGAGATGGAGCTCGCCAAGGTCATGGAAGACCTGGTCGCCGAGACGAACAACCTGTCGGACTTCGACGACGATGTCGATCAGTTGGAATTTGAGGGCGGCGACGAGGAGATAAATCTAGAGAACCTCGAGCGAATGTCCGAAGACGCGCCGGTGGTAAAACTGGTGAACGTCATTCTCGTAGACGCGTTGCGTCGCGGCGCCTCGGACATCCATATCGAGCCTTATGAAAAAGAGTTCCGTGTGCGGTTTCGCATGGACGGAATTCTCTACAACATAATGGCGCCGCCTATGAAGATGCGGGATGCGCTGACATCTCGGCTGAAGATCATGGCGAGACTGGATATTGCAGAGAAGCGGTTACCGCAGGATGGAAGAATAAAAATCCGAGTACGGCTCGACAATCGCTCGCGTGAGCTGGACTTCCGGGTGTCAACTCTCCCGACGATCTATGGAGAGAAGATGGTCTTGCGCTTACTCGACAAGGAAAACCTTCGACTCGACATGGCGCAGCTTGGGTTCGAGCCCGAAAGCCTGGAAAAATTCAAGAGGAACATAAACAGGCCTTATGGCATGGTCCTGGTAACCGGACCCACCGGTTCCGGAAAGACTTCGACGCTGTATTCGGCTCTTCAGAGTTTGAACACACCTGAGACGAACATCATGACCGCGGAAGATCCCGTCGAGTTCAATCTGATGGGCGTCAATCAGGTGCAGATGAAGGAATCGATAGGGCTCAACTTTGCCGCGGCGCTCCGCTCCTTTCTTCGACAGGACCCGAACATAATCCTGGTAGGCGAAATCCGCGACTTCGAGACCGCGGAGATTGCCGTTAAGGCGGCGTTAACCGGTCACCTCGTTTTATCGACTTTGCATACGAACGACGCGCCGTCAACCATCAGCCGCTTGATGAATATGGGAATAGAACCCTTCCTCGTCGCAACCTCAGTAAATCTCATCCAGGCGCAAAGGCTTGTAAGGCGAATCTGTAAAGAATGCAAGATTGAAGTGCGGCATCCGGAAGAGGCGCTGATCGACGTGGGATTCCCGGCGAGCGAGGTGAGGGACATAAAGACATTCAAGGGCGGCGGCTGCACGAATTGCAACGGCACTGGATACAAGGGACGCGTCGGCTTGTATGAAGTAATGGAAATAACCGAAGAGCTTCGCGAGCTGATCCTGGTCGGAGCTTCGGGGCTCGAGCTTCGTCGCAAGTCGATCGAAGAAGGGATGCTCACGCTGAGACACAGCGGGTTGGAGAAAATCAGACAGGGAATGACAACCCTTGAAGAAGTTGTGAGAGAGACGGTGAAGTAGGTACTGGAGGAGTTTATGCCTGAGATTGCTCTAAGCGAGTTGCTGCGGAAAATGATCGAGCACGGTGGGTCGGATCTTCACATAACAACCAACTCTGCGCCAATGGTGCGAGTGCACGGAGTATTGAGGCCTTTGGAATATCCCGAACTATCGCCGGCGGAAACAAAGCAGCTTGCGTATTCAGTGCTTACCGATGCGCAGAAGCACCGCTTTGAAGAGTCGCTTGAGCTGGATTTCTCATTTGGAATAAAGGGGCTTTCACGGTTCCGGGCCAACATCTTCAATCAACGCGGCGCGGTGGGAGCGGTCTTTCGTTCGATTCCTTACGAGATCAGATCATTTGAGGAGCTCAGTCTTCCTTCGGTGATTGACAAGCTTTGCGAGAAGCCTCGCGGGTTGATTCTGGTGACCGGCCCGACTGGATCCGGGAAGTCGACGACGCTCGCGGCAATGGTTGATAAGGTAAACCGCGATCGTCACGAGCACATCATTACCGTCGAAGACCCGATCGAGTACTTGCACGGTCACAAGGGCTGCATCGTCAATCAACGCGAGGTGCATGCCGACACACACAATTTTGCCAGTGCGCTTCGTGCGGCGCTGCGCCAGGATCCGGATGTTGTGCTGATCGGTGAAATGCGCGACCTTGAAACGACTGAGACTGCGCTTCGCATTGCCGAGACGGGCCATCTGACTTTCGCGACGCTGCATACGAACTCGGCTGCATCGTCGATAAACCGCATCATCGACATTTTCCCATCGGGACAACAAGCGCAGATTCGGACGCAGTTATCCATGGTGCTCGAAGGCATTGTGACGCAGGCACTGCTGCCGAAAGCAAACGGGCAAGGGCGAGCGCTTGCGATGGAGATACTTGTGCCGAACGCGGCCATCCGCAATCTGGTTCGCGAGGACAAGATCCACCAGATCTATTCGATGATGCAAACCGGCCAGGATAAATACGGAATGCAGACGTTCAATCAATCCCTGGCGAGTCTTTATTTCAAGAAGCAGATCACCCTGGAGATGGCGCTTGCGCGTTCATCGAACCAGGACGAGCTTCAGGATTTGATTAATCGAGGCGCCGCAGCGCTTCAAGCACCGCCAGCGCGTGCGCCGGGCTATCCGGCGCAAGGTACGAGACCTCAAGCCCCGCTTGGAAGAGTGGGAAGGTGAAGTCAGTGGTCATGTAGGGGCGGTCCTCCGTGGCCTCCCCTGCTTGGTGCGGCGAAGCAGTGTTAGGAAGAGGGGCGGCCACGGAGGACCGCCCTTACCGTAACGCATAGTGCCCCCCGGTACTGAGGATTGGAACAACTGAAGGTGGGAGATAGAAATGCCGACTTATGTTTTTAAGGGTCGCAATCGCCTGAACGAAATCGTCGTCGGCGAGCGAGTAGCAGCGGATCGTGCCGCGCTCGAGTCGATGCTTAGGCGCGAGCAGGTTATCCTGACAAACGCGAGGGAGAAGGGCCGCGAGATCAGCCTGCCCAAGCTCGGGCGAGAGAAGATCAAGAGCAAGGACCTCGCCTTGTTTACAAGACAGTTCTCGGTGATGCTCGATGCCGGCTTGCCGCTGGTGCAGTGCCTCGAGATCCTGGGTCAGCAGCAGGACAACAAGTTCTTTCAAAAGGTAATCTTTCAAACGCGCGCCGATGTTGAAGCCGGAATGACCCTGGCAGACGCGATGGCGAAGCATCCGCGCGCATTCGAAGTGCTCTATACCAACATGGTTGCCGCTGGTGAGACTGGCGGTATTCTGGACGTGATCCTGCAACGTCTCTCGACCTACCTCGAGAAGATGGTTAAGTTGAAGGGCGACGTCAAGAGCGCGTTGATTTATCCGATAGCAGTGATCGTCATCTCGATCATTGTGATCTCGATCATCATGATAGTCGTCATACCGGCCTTCAAGAATATTTTCGAAGGCTTGCTGGGACCGGGTGAGCGGCTGCCGTGGTTAACTGAAGTAGTAGTATCGCTATCGCAATTCATGGCGAGCTATTGGTGGCTGATCGCTATCGTGGTGAGTATCGTCGTCTTTGGCGCGAAGGCCTGGTACAAGACCGACAAGGGGCTCCACTTCATCGACGGTATGACTTTGAAGCTGCCGATTCTCGGGCAGATCCTTCGCAAGATAGCGGTCGCGCGCTTCAGCAGAACGCTTTCAACGCTATTGAGTTCCGGCGTACCGATCCTTGAATCACTCGAGATAACCGCGCGCACCGCGGGCAACGTGATCGTTTCGGAAGCGATTCAAAAGGTGCGCGCAGGAGTGGAGCAGGGCCAGACCTTCGTGGAGCCGTTAAAGGCGAGCGGTGTGTTTCCAATAATGGTCTCGCAGATGATCGGCGTTGGCGAACAGACCGGCGCGCTCGATGCGATGTTATCAAAGATCGCTGACTTCTATGAGCAGGAGGTCGATGCGGCTATCGCCAACCTACTGAGCTTGATGGAGCCGGCAATGATTATGTTTTTGGGCGTGACTATCGGTACGATAGTGATAGCGATGTATTTGCCGCTGTTCACGCTAATTGGAAAACTCGCAGGAGCACATTGATCCGATGACCAGAGCGATCTCTGATCGCCTAGTTGAAGTTAGTTCAGTTGTCTTCCAATTCTCAATCGCCGTTGAACGCTTCTTAGCGTTCAACGGCGACTTGCTTTTGCGACCTGTAGGGGCGGCCCTCTGTGGCCGCCCCTCCTTCCGGCACCGATCATATCTGTTTGAGGGTGCGCCCACTGTAGGAGCGCCCGGTACGATTTCCATCGTCGTCCGACGGAATAATGGACGTGACGGCGAGCTTAATTTCATTGAGTAAGACATCGTGGCGGCGATACAATTGGTGCGCAAGATAATTGGAGCATAGCGATGCCCGCACTGGATATCTTTCACAATCAGGTTAAGAGCGCACTCATAAAGGACGGTTGGACGATTACAGATGACCCGCTGACAATCCGGTATGGGAAGAAAATATTGTATGTCGATCTAGGCGCTCAAAGATTGTTGGGTGCTGAAAGAGCGGGCTCGAAGATTGCCGTAGAGATCAAGAGCTTCGTCGGCAGATCGGACGTTCTCGATTTGGAACAAGCCCTTGGTCAGTTTATCTTGTATACAGAACTCTTGGGAGAGACAGACGCCGATCGGACCCTGTATCTCGCGGTTGAGGAAGCTGCCTACGAAGCAGTATTTGAAGAACCCATTGGCGAGTTGCTGCTGCTCAAGAAACGGCTACGGATGATTGTGTTCGATTCAGATACCGAGGAGATTCGGCGATGGATAAGCTAGACCGTTATCGCGACGCGATCGAAAGAATACTGACGGAATATGCCCAGATCCGTTATTCGTATGGCAACCTCGAAAACCGACTTCTCTTTGACCGGGAACGAGATCAGTATGCGATTATTTCTCTAGGCTGGAATGAAAAACATCGCGAGCATGGAGTGGTTGCACACCTTGAAATCAAGGACGGAAAAGTCTGGATTCAGGAAGACAACACGGAGAGCGGTGTCGCCACGGACCTTGAGCCGGCGGGAATACCCAAGGAAGACATTGTCTTAGGCTTTCGGCACCCTCAGCTCAGGCCGTACACAGAGTACGCCGTCAGGTAGTCTCAGATAAGAAGTGTATATGCTACGCGTTCAGTAGCGAGCGATTCTATTACCAATACCATCTGGAAGACGTAGAACAGTAGATCGGTCTCCACCATCTCAAGTTCGTAGTGTTTGGTTATTGGTTGCTGACTTGTAACGTCCGGTCTGTCCTTCGCGTGCTTTGCGGTCCTTTGCGTCTTTGCGCTGAGTATTGGGTCTTACTCCTTCATACCCAATACTCGGCGCAAAGTCGCAAAGGACCGCAAAGCACGCGGAGGTTATTAAGCCTCTCAAGTGTTCTTTCTAGCCTGGGGAACCGTTTGGTCAGTTGACTCCTCGAGTTCGAGTCGTGCCGTCGTATTCATCTTTCAACTTTCGGCTGGCAACGTATGTGTTCTCTGATACAATGCGACGCGGCATACATATACTAAGTCGCCGCGAGAGAGATCGGTAGTAATAGACCAGTAGTAATAATTGTCCTGTTCGCTTAGGCTTTGTATCTAAGCAGTCGAAGCAGCACAGCCAAAACCAAAAGCGTCTCCGGTCCTAAACCTCTAGGTGCATCTTGATTAGAGTCATTCGGCTTGGAGTCTTCCGGCACACTGCGCTCTGATTGCCACCCTGTTCTCCGGGGTCACAGATGCAAGCTTCCTTAGCATCAAGCATGTAATGGCAACATTAGGCTACGACCCCAGTCGCAGAGCCAACTTTGTGGACCAGTTCAAAAGATATTTCGATCACACACCTTCTGAATACAGAAAGCGCTTCTTCACCCGCTCCACCGAGGGTGAATAGTTATCGGGGCAATGGTTCGACCGATCAAGCACAGTCTCCAGATTCCGCAGGTGATACCCAGCGCAAAGGCGCAAAGGACCGCAAAGCACGCCAAGGCATTTCTGTGTAAGTTTTGTTTCAGAGAATTGAAGGATTTCACCCTCCGTTTGCGTCTATTATGAGTGGAGGCAATTGGCTTTCCGCAATCAATCTCAGGTCCGATAGTTTCGCCAGTCGATTCAACGCTTCGAAGGTGCACGCATTACAGCCAGTCTTGAGGGCTCGACCGGGTTTCCGTCTCAGGAAAGGGCTCGATTCGGATTTCCAAACTCGCCGTGTACTCAGTAATCGAGCGAACGAGGTTGAGACAAACCCGATCGTTTTCCTGGTATCTCTTATGGCGCCTGGCTTTACAAGGTTCAATCCGCGTGCCCGGAAGCTGTTCACCGGCGTTGGAAGCTCAACTTCTAACATCAGGAACTCAGTTTCTAATGCTGGAAATCAAATTCCTGGTATTAGGAATTCATTTTCCAGCGCTCGGAATTCGTTTCCAATACTAGAAACCCGGTTTCTAATACCAGAACTTCAGTTACTACTGTTAGGAATTCAATTTCTAATACTAGAGTAACCCGCCCCGAGCCACAGAGCCAGCATAAGAGGACTTAAGCCTCACCATTTTTCCGGTCGCCCTGGTGGGGTCTAATGGACAACGACGGGCGACCCACTTTTTGCTAAAGGAGAAACAATGAGATTTTCACAACTCAATTCACGAACTGCTCTGGCAGGCGTTGCGGCGCTTGCCATTCTATTGACTGCGGTGCTCTCGACAGTCGGGAGAACCGCCCCTCCGCTGACGTCGCCGATCATCTTAAGCGGAATAGCCGGCTTTCCGGTTGGTTCTGCTGGGATCGCCATCGGCTTTCCGAATGGCGCCAAGATCATAGGGGCTAATTATGCGGTGGTCGTCCAGCAAACAAACACGGCCGGTTACTCCACGACTTCCGAGTGTACCTACTTTAACGGATGCGGCCGACAAGGCTGCGAATCTTATGGGGTGAAAGTCCCCTGCCGTCAATTGCCCGATTCGGACGGCTAGCATATCCGACGCGAGGTGAGGTAACGAGCCTTGCGGTGCTCGGAAGTAAAAGTCACGGCTGCCATA
>DATNBZ010000143.1:0-62171 GCA_035607285.1 Blastocatellia bacterium
CGAAGCGGTTGCCAAGCTTGCTTCGGACGCGATCGCCAACGCGGTGCATCACGAGCGGACGGAGACCAGCGCTCTGACGGATCTGCTGACGGGACTTCCAAATGCGCGAGCCTTGCGATATCGCTTCGAAGAAGAGGCCGACCGCGCGCGGCGTCATCGCGACACCTTCTCGATTTTGATGATGGACCTCGACGGCTTCAAGGCGGTGAACGACAAGATGGGTCACCAGGCGGGCGATCAACTGCTCAGAGAACTGACCGTGTTGTTGCTCTCGCACGTTCGCTCGTCGGACTTCGTCGGCCGCTACGCCGGCGACGAATTCGTGGCGATCCTGCAAGTCGGCCGTGAAGAAGTGACTGAGCTTGCGCGGCGTATTCAGCACGCGATAGACCGGCATGAATTCGGGTTCGCGGGTTCGAAGCTTTTCATTGGAATGAGCGTCGGGTGCTCGAGCTTCGGACCGGACGGCGAGACGTTGGATGAGCTGCTGCTTGCGGCCGACCGGTCGATGTATTCGGACAAAGCGAAACGTAAAGCGCAGTTCGCCGAATCGCGCAGCTTGAGTACGAATGATCTGGGTCAGTATCGAATTATGTAATCCTGAGGCTGTCTGGCAACTCTGATCCGTTTCCTTGTCGACTCGTCACACTCGGTGGCGCTTCAATGAGCTTACATCGTGGGTTTGTTTCGCAATTCATCGTATAGCCGATCGAGCATTCGGGCGAGATCAACATCGAGCTGAGATATTCTGTTACCGATGTCCCAAGTTGAAAGATAGACCAAAACTGTTTTCCATTGATTCTCCCAGCGCGGGTGATGCTGAATCATATCGATTGGCTCCACCGCCGCTTGCATAAACCCGATTGCGCTCCTGAATGACTTAAATCGGTATGCCTTTCGCAGTTCTTGTCTAGCCTTGGGATAATCGCGCGGAATCATGGTCTCTATGGGTTCCCATCCCTTGAGCGTTAACAGGGCAACATCGAGTTCAGATTCAGAGAGGGGTTCTATTGTGACCTCTGGTTCAGGCATCACTACGGGCTTCTGGTTCTCAACGAATCCGTGCTCGGCTACTAGGGTCTCAATGAGTTCGTTCAAATCGTGATCCCACTTCTCGTCGCGCAATGGCATTGCCTGGCGATTCGACAATTCTCGCAACTCAAGTGGCAGGGCTTCCGCGTGGGGTAGTTGCGCGCCGGCAACCAAAACAGGAAAGACTGGTTTGTTGTTGCTTAGGGCGTGCACTATTTCATTGCGTACCCAATCGTCTTGTTGATCAATCCTTCGCCGCCCAAACCCGTCGGCCGCTTGGAGCCATCGGGGGCCTATTATGTTCAGCATTACTGTGGCTTCGTTGAGGCCTCGTTGTAATCGGTCAGGCCATTGCGCTCCGGGTAGAATTACCCCCACGTCCATGAACACGTGGCTAGGACCGAACCGTCCTCTCAATTGCGCATAGAGCCCCTGAGCAGCTTGGGGGCAATCACTCCGGCGGTAGCTGATGAAGGCAAGAGGTTTCATGGGCTGGCTTTTTACCGAATTCTTAAGTTCCTCGAGCGTTAGGATACTACCAGCGTCAGCAAGCGTCATCTGGTGAAACGCGCCTTCACTTCACCTTTATCACCGACACCGTCAGGTCATCTTCGGGGCCGCCGACCTCGCGCGAGTGCTCATCAACGGCTTCGGTGATCGCCTTAACAATCTCGTGAGCGCGGCGACTGCTTGATGCGCGCACCACTTCTTCCAGCCGTTTCATACCGAACTCTTCGTCGCGGGTATCTCGAGCTTCGACAACTCCGTCGGTGTACATCACCAGAATGTCGCCCGGACGAAACTCGACTACTGATTCTGAGTAACGAGAAGTCTCGAACACCCCCAGCGGGAGGCCGCCGCCGCGGTCGAGAAGCTCGACGGTCCCGTCGCCACGCAACAACAAGGGCGGGTTGTGACCGGCGCTGATATAAAGCAAGCGCTTGTTCTCGGGATCGATCAGGCCATAGAAACAGGTAATGAATCTTTCACCGTCGGTGGTGTCGTGCACCAGGCGATTTACCCGGGCCATCACCACTCTCATCGAAAGCTCGTTTATTACGGTCGCGTGAAAATAAGCACGGAACGCGACCATGATCAACGCCGCGGCCAGCCCCTTGCCCGAAACGTCCGCCACCATCACCACCAATCGCTCTGAAATCGAGTCGATGAAATCGAGAAGGTCGCCTCCTACTTCGCGAAATGGAACCGTGGTGCCGTAGATGTCGAAGTCCTTGACGAGAGGAAACGCGCGCGGCATCAAGCCCTCGACGACTTTACGCGCAAGCTCTAGTTCGCTCTCGACGCGACGCTGTCGCACAACCTGGCGGTAGAGCAACGTATGATCGATCGCCGAGGCCGCAAGCGATGCAAACATCGTCAACAGTTCGAGGTCGCGCTCCTCATAGCCGTTGACGTGATCAGCCTCCAGGTTGATGACACCGATGACCCGGCCATCAGCGCGAATAAGCGGAGCGGCCACTTCGGAGCGAGTCTCTGCGCGCACCTTGACGTAACGGGCGTCGCTCTTCACGTCGTCTACAATTTCACCGGTCCGATTGCGGATCACCCAACCGATTATGCCGCTCCCAGTGGCAAGGAAACCCTCGGAGATCGACTCCGGCAGATAACCACGCGTCTTGAACTCGCTAACCTCGCCGCCGCGAGCATCGATCACGTAGATTACCGCGGCCGAATAGTCGATGAGTTCTTTGACTGAATCGAAGATCGTGTCCAGCACTTCGTCCAGGTCGAGCGAACTGCTGACCTTTCGAACGGCTTCGATGAGAGTTTCTATGGTCTTTTCGTGCACGGGCATCAGGATGTCTTCAGTCAACATTTTGGAAAGCGCGCGAAATAAGTATGCTAGTTACTTGGCCTCTTGATGGCAAGAGGATGGCAAGAGTCTGCGACGACTTATTCCGAACGACGCGCGATCTCTCTTACTGATTGCGCTTCGTCCATACTTTGAGACGACAGTGTCTCAATTCTGTGCGCGTCTGTGCGCGACTTGGACAATTTAGACAGAGAATGATCCTCATCTGGGGACGCTCTTGCGATAAGAAAGCGCGGCCGAGACAGGCTCGTGTCGAGTTGGCCTCAAAAGCTGGCTCTATTGGAACGTCACTTGTATCTGAGTCGCTCGCAGCACAGCAAATCGGGCGCTTCAAACTTAATTATTGACAGTGATTCAACGGTAACATAGGATGAGTCCGTCTAGCGGACGCCTTCCCTATCGGGGTTAGTTCGCGCAACTCCTGCCTCTGTTTTCACTGTCTCGCTTTCCAATGCCCCGAACTTCTCTTGCCTCCCTGGAACGGACGCCGAGGATTAACCCTTTTCGCGGAGGGGCCATGTATTCGAGGCAATGTCTTTTCACGGCGGCGCTGCTCATATCTTTTGGAGCGTCATCCGTGCCCGGCCAATCAGAAGCGCCGGCGACATATTTCACTCTACAGGTTGCTTCATTCCCCGATACCGAGCTTGCCAACAAATTCGTCATTCAGCTCGTGAGAGAAGGAGAGCATCCCACCTGCGCGACCATCGAGCTGCAGGGCCGCGGCTATTGGACCAGGGTATTTCTGGGCTTGTTTCCATCCGCTGAAGCAGCGAGGCGTTACGGCGACAATCTCAAAGCACGCGGAACAATTGTTGAGTTTCTCATTCGAAAGGCCGAACTGAATGAAGCCGTTACGCGCCCGCGAAGAGTCACGCCTAGCGACGCAGCATCCGGCCCGATTTCGCCCACATCAACCGTTCAATTAAGCGGCCAGAATCGCCCCCCGACCGATCTCCCAATCCTATCGAGCTTCGATATTCACGACGACGCTTCAATGCGAATGCGCCTTAAGACGAAGGCTGTCGAAGCTGCCGTGGTCTGTCCGCAACCGGTCAATCGCTCTGAAATCATTCCGCCGGTGATTGCCGCCAGGTACACCCGGTACGCCAACATCGCTCCTTCGGTCGATACTGCGCGCATACCGAGGCCCGACCCTGTAGCGCTTGCCTTCAGACTCGTAGTCGAAATGAGCTCTACCGCATCCGTCCCTCCGGGACCAGGCGGCCTGTGGTTGTCAGGTGATACTGCTGAAGGGTTGTCGCGCTTGCGCTGGATCATCGGCGACGAGAACGCCGGCCTGATCACGCTCGATGAGGGAGGTCGCGTCCAGCTCGACCGGCGAAGGCTCGCAAAAGCCGCCGGTCTTGGCGCCGTTAGCGCGGAAGATCCTCTGCAGGTGGCCGACTACGTCGTTTCGAATGAAGGTCTGCTCCTTTTGGTTCAATTGGTTGAAGGCAGTTATCGTTATCTGCTGCACATAGGCAATCAGGTTCCCACTCGCGGTCGCAACGTTGAGATATCGGGCGGCATTAACCTCGACAACAATTTCGACAGCCGCATAAATCCTTATCGGAAATACGGCAAAAAGCTCGATGAAGAGCGTCCGCCTGAAGGCTTCGCCGCGCTGATCGCGTTGAATCCGGTCGCGCAGTGGTTCAATCTGAGCACGCGCGAGTGGGTGCAGGTCGGCGAGATAACCTTGCACGAACTCGCCGAAGCTCACGCCAAAGTTGCGCTTGGGTTGGATTATCTCGAGCAGGGTTCGAGCCCGGGCGCTCACGCCCTGGCGCTACAGCGTGAGCGGCGCTTGAAGTCTCAGCGTCCCGACGAGGATATCGTTCTGACCGCCGGCTCCAATCGAGTGCTCCGAACTCAGCAGGAGATTCGGCTGTTTTACGCTGAGTCGGGCGGAGAAAACCCGAAGCAGTAGACGAGCTTGTGAAAAGGCGATGTTCGTAGTCCGGCCTTCAGGCGGAAGTTCGTATTCAGTGCAAATACAAAGTACAAACTTCCGCCTGAAGGCCGGACTACGAGCTTTACATGGGCTCTGACGAGGTTGGTATCCGCGAAAATCTGACGCGACCCACCTTTCGCGATTGCCTTTACACCCTCCCTGCGCGTGTGGTAACTTTCTGAAGTTCAAGGAGAACGCACATTTTTACCCTGTAGAGGAGAAACAGTTACAGTGGCTTTGGCTAAAGAAGCAAAGACCGAAGTGATCGGTCAATACAAAACGCACGCGACTGATACCGGCTCGCCCGAAGTTCAGGTCGCGCTCCTGACAGAGCGGATCAACGGCCTGATGGAACACTTCAAAGCTCACGTCAAGGATAACCATTCGAGGCGAGGTTTGTTGAAGATGGTTAGTCAGCGGCGCCGCTTGTTGGATTATCTAAGGCATAAGAATGCCGACCGTTACCGGGAAGTCATCAACCGTCTGGGTATAAGAAAATAGAGATAACCTCAGCGAAAGGCCGGAAGCAGGCGAAACCGTCTTCGAGCGGTCCGGTCAGTTGTCGGTTCTCTGGCGCGCAGCCGAATGTCAGGTCGATTAAGTTCGAAACACTGAGCGCGTCGCGTACAGTTCAGACAATTCAGTTCATCGATGGCCACGGGAGCGAGCCGGCAGGCTCACAGCTCACCGTGGCCTTGTCGTTTGTAGCAAATCAAAACCAACCAATCGCATGCCGGTGTCCAGCACAATGTTGAAAAATCAGTTACTGCACTTGCGCGCAGCATCAGAGCCCCACGCGATTAGTTTGCCTGCGGCTCTCAATGAAAAGCGAAGACGCGCGCAGCGGAGAGAAGGAGAAAGATATGGAGTTGAAGCAATCAGTTCAGTTAGGGGGAGTAGAGTTTTCGATAGAGACAGGAAAAGTAGCCAAACAAGCGAACGGCGCAGTGATAGTGCGTTATGGAGATACGATGGTTCTGGTTGCCGCGGTCGGCACAAAGCCGCGCACCGGAATAGATTTCTTCCCGCTCACGGTCGAGTATCGTGAATACGGCTATGCGGCAGGACGTATTCCGGGAAACTACTTTCGAAGAGAAGGCCGCCCCTCAGAGAAAGAAACACTCACCTCGAGATTAATAGACAGGCCCATCCGGCCGCTCTTCACCGAAGGATACAACAGCGAAACGCAAGTCATCGCGTTCGTGCTTTCAGCCGATGAAAACTACGACGCCGACGTGCTCTCAATCACCGGAGCTTCGGCGGCGCTTTACCTTTCCGATATACCGCTCGAAACTCCCATCGCGGGTGTTCGCGTGGGGCTTATTGAGGATCGCTTCGTCGTCAATCCCACCTACGATCAGACGCGCGCTTCACAACTGAATCTAATCGTCGCGGGTTCCGAAGAGGCGATCGTGATGGTGGAAGCGGGCGCCGGCGAGGTTACCGAAGACGTGATGGTCGAAGCCCTTGTCTTCGGCCACAACGAGATCAAGAAACTCTGCCGGCTTCAGAAAGACATGTATCAAAAGCTCGGCATAACGAAGCGCGAAGTCGTAAAACCCGAACTCGATCAGGCGATGCTCGCCGAGATCGAAGCGAAGATCACCGACGCTCTGCGTGACGCGCTCGATACGACAAAACACGGCAAACTGGAGAGTTACGCGACGGTCGACAAGCTCAAGGAAGAGACCGTTTCGGCTTATCCCGAGGAAGATCCGGACAAACGAATGATGGCCGGGAAGATCTTCAATCATCTGAAGGAGAAGATTTTCCGCGAGGACATTTTGAATCGCCGTCACCGGCCAGACGGCCGCCGGTTCAACCAGATTCGCCCCATCTCGATCGAGATCGGCTGGCTCCCGCGAGCGCACGGCTCAGCGTTGTTCACCCGAGGCGAGACTCAGGCGATCGTCACCGCAACCCTGGGCACCAGCGAGGACGTCCAGTATATGGACGACCTGGAAAAAGGCGAGATCAAGCGCCGGTTCCTGCTTGCCTATAACTTCCCGCACTTCTCCGTCGGCGAAACCGGGCGCACCGGTTCGACAAGCAGGCGCGAGTATGGCCATGGCGCGCTTGCTCGCAGGGCGCTGGAACCGCTGCTTCCCGCGGAGGCCGACTGGCCGTACATCATGCGGGTTGTTTCCGACATCACCGAATCCAACGGCTCCAGCTCGATGGCGTCGGTTTGCGGAGGGTCGCTCGCACTGATGGATGCAGGCGTTCCTCTTAAGGCTCCAGTCGCGGGTGTTGCGATGGGGCTGGTGATGGAAGGCAATAAGTATGCGATCCTGACCGACATCGCCGGCGCCGAAGATCACTACGGCGACATGGATTTTAAAGTTACCGGCACGCGCACAGGCATAACAGCGCTTCAGATGGACATCAAGGTCACCGGCATTAACGCGCAGATTCTCGCCGACGCGCTCCAACAAGCGAAGGATGGCCGGCTCTACATCCTGGAGAAGATGGACGCGGCCATTTCGTCGCCGCGCGAGGAGATCAACAAGTACGCGCCGCGCATCCTCACCATTCAGATTCCGGTCGACAAGATCCGCGAAGTCATCGGGCCGGGCGGCAAAGTCATTCGCGGCCTGGTTGAGAAGACCGGCTGCAAGATCGACGTCGAAGACACGGGCCGCATAAACATTGCTTCTTCGAACCTCGAGAAGGCCGAAGCTTGCAAGCGCGCGATTGAGGAAATCACCGCAGTTCCCGAGGTGAATAAGACTTATCTCGGAACCGTTCAGCGCATCGCCGACTTCGGAGCTTTCATCGAGATAATGCCCGGGACAGACGGATTGCTGCACGTGTCGGAGATCGCCGAGTATCGGGTGCGTGACGTTCGCGACGAGCTTACCGAAGGTCAGCAGTTATTGGTGAAAGTCATCAACGTCGATCCGTCAGGCAAGATCAGGCTCTCGCGAAAGGCAGTGCTTCGTGATGAACGCGGCGAGACCGGTGAAGCAGAAGGCGAGGAACGCCAGCAGGATTTCAATCGGGAAGGCGGCGACGATCGGCCGCATGACGATCGGCCTCGCGACGACCGTCCACGGGATGATCGCCCTCGTGATGATCGAGGCGGCCCTCGCCCACCGCGACCGGGCGGCTTCAATCGAGATCGTCGCCCCGGCGGCGGTGGAGGCGGAGGCCGCGGCCCGAGGCGTTAAACCACAAACAACAGAAACAGGGATAGACAGGATGAGCAGGATGCTTGGAAGAAGCACTGTTCATCCTTTTTCATTTATACCAGACCGCGCCAGCAACTCGGTGTGATCATCATTCCAACGCCAAACCGCATCACCGTCGAGCATATGAACACCGCCCAGCCAGAGATCTATTCCGTTTAACTCAACAAAATCTCGACTGCATGCAAGGACTTCCCTTCCCGTGACAGTCAACTCAAAAGAAGCCTGGTGATACTCATTCGACTCAGCGTGCAGACCGCATATTGTGAGCAGCGGGTTTCTAGCTTCAGCCAGCCGCTTCAATTCATTCCAAAATTGCGCGTCACCCAGGCCGTATAAAGGTTCTCTCTTTGCGAAACTCGGGAACAACGACTTGAACTCGATCCGCCCGCGCGAGACCAGATCGAGCCCTGTGTTCTCTATTCGACCAAGGCCATTGAGGACGGAAGGAAATCGCGCGAGTTGAAGCAGCAGCGCATTTCGCAGGAAAGGCATTGCTGATGTGTCTTCCTCAAGAAGACGAACGATGTCGCGTGGGTCCGTCGAGCAGTAAGCCGCCCACGCTTGCGTGGCAAGATCGAATTCCCTTTTGCTGACATGGTTCCGTTTGTCGAATAACGAAGCCAACTGCTCGCCGGTCAATTGACCGAGCCCTCTAAAGTCTTCGACGCCGGAAAACTCGCCGATGCAAATGAGGCTCAAACTGCCCTTGCCGGGCGGCCGCTTCGAGAACCAATCCAGCAAGTAGATCAAATTAATCTGGCAAAACAAATCGTGTTCGAACCACAATATAGTTTCATCGTGCTCTGAGCAGTTCTGGAGAGCGGCTTCCTGCTTCAGCAGTTTGTTCCGGCAATCTTCGGAGTTCAGGT
The DNA here is from genome assembly GCA_035607285.1 of Blastocatellia bacterium. GTDB lineage: Bacteria > Acidobacteriota > Blastocatellia > UBA7656 > UBA7656 > Onstottus_A. The sequence continues at coordinate 8,884 of DATNBZ010000143.1, forward strand.
CGTAAGCCGCGATCAGATAGCTCGCTCGAGTTGTCAGCCAGTCGTCCGGCGAAAGGCCCTTCGGGGTAGGCCCGGCCATCAGGACTTCCTGAAATGCATAGTGCTCGCCCGGAAATCCAAATTCTCCCAGCGTGGCTGCCGTGGATTCTCCGTTATGAATCTGAAACATTGTGCGACACCTCGTCAGACATGTAGGGGCGGCCCTCCGTGGCCGCCCCTCTTTTGCAGGCGACTTAGATCACCGATTAGGGGCGGCCACGGAGGGCCGCCCCTACATGTGGGTGGCTTAACTTTGGTGTTCCCCTGAATCGCCAATCGCCGCGCGCAACGCCTCTATCGCAAGCGCCGAACAATGCGACTTGGCCGGCGGAAGACGGCCAAGCGCGTTCGTAATGTCTTTTCGAGTGAGGGACTGAAGCTCATCGATGGGTCGCCCGATTATCAATTCGGTCAGCACCGAAGCGGCAGCAATGGTTGGAGGACAGCCCGAAGCTTTCACCCGCGCGTCAATGACCGCATTCGCTTCGATGCGCACGGTCAGCTTGATTCGATCGAGGCAGACTTCGTTAGTCACGTCGCCGACGCCCGTCGGGTTTTCAAGCTCGCCAACGTTGCGCGGATTCGCGATGTGATCGGATATTTGGGCGCTATACATCGACGATGATTCGCATCTACAAATGAGCTTTGTGAGATATATCGCGCTCTTCATCGGGCGACATCTCACGGATGCGCGCGGCTGACTCGCTCAAAACCGACATTGCGTAGTCGATCTCCTCTCGCGTTGTGTAAGCTCCCAAACTGAACCGCAGACTCCCGCGCACTTGCTCCCGCGAGAGTCCAAGCGCTTGCAGCACGTGACTCGGCTCGAGCGACCCGGAGGCGCATGCCGAACCGGTCGAGACCGCGATGCCCTTAAGATCCATCGCGATCAGCAAGCTCTCGCCATCGATTCCATCAAAGCTCATGTTCGAGATGTTAGGCACCCGACTATCAAGGTCTCCGTTGATGCGGACGCGCGGAATCATAGAGGTCACTCTACTTTCCAGGTAGTCTCTCAACTCTCGCATTCCGCCGCTGCGTTCACTTAGCCGTGTTCGCGCAAGCTCAGCAGCCTTACCAAGGCCGACGATTCCCGCCACGTTCTCGGTTCCGGCCCTTCGGTCGCGTTCGTGATGCCCGCCGTATAGCAGCTTAGCCAGGCGAGTGCCCTTGCGAACATAGAGCGCCCCGATGCCTTTCGGTCCGTGAAACTTATGCGCCGACATCGATAATAAATCGACGCCTAGTTCTTCAACATCCACCGGGATTTTTCCGACCGCCTGGACGGCGTCGGTGTGAAGGTGGAGCTGATCCATGCCACGTGCGCGAGCGTCATTGATCATCTCACCAATCTCGTCGATTGGTTGAATCGTTCCAACTTCGTTGTTGGCGAGCATAATCGAAATCAGGATGGTGTCCTCGGCGATTGCGCAGCTCACATCGTCCAGATTCACCAAACCATCATTCGAGACCGGAAGATAAGTTACTCGAAAGCCTTCTCCCTCGAGCGCCTCGCAAGTCGCCAACACCGCGGGATGTTCTATGCGGGTTGTGATGATATGACGGCCGCGATCGCGATGCGCTTCGGCCAGGCCGCGAACTGCGAGGTTGTCGGCTTCGGTGCCACCGGACACAAACACTATCTCGGCGGGAGCCGCATTTATGAGAGCGGCGACTTCCCGGCGGGCCTTCTCTACTGCGGCTTTCGCGCGCTGTCCGAAGGAATGCACCGACTGGGCATTGCCCATCTCCTCGGCGAAGTAAGGCAACATCACCTCGATGACTTCGGGCGCCATCGCGGTAGTCGCGCTGTTGTCGAGATAGACGTTCATTGGTTCAGGGTTCAAGTTCAAGTTCAGAGTTCAGGGTTCAGGGTTCAGAGTTCAGAGTTCAAGCTTTAGCTTGCTTGAATCGAGCGGCGCACCGACCCGCAAGCAAGCTGAAGCTTGAACTCTGAACCCTGAACTCTGAACCAGTATCATCACCCATTTTCTTCCTGCCACTCTTCATACCAGGCCATCTGAATCGCTTCGAGTTTTTTCTCATTCGACTCTTTTGCATCTCCGCGGAACCCGCTCAGCTCCATAACCCAGCGATGCAGATCGGTGAAGCGCACCGTGAGCGGATCAACATCAGGATGAGCTTCCATTAGCCCGATCGCAATTCCTTCAGTGTCCGTCCAATTCAATTCCGGCATCGTTCCTCCGTCCTACTCACCACCCATGTTGTTTTAGCAAGCATTCGTACTGCTTCCTAAACGTGAGGAAGTCCAATTGCGTTTCCGCTAGGTCGCAAGCGACGTCAAAAGGTTCACTATGGTAGAAGCTTACCGTCGGTGTACCACGAGGTGCGGATTCGATTTGATTACGAAGGCGGTGAGTTCGGTACCGAGCGTCATGGGGCGTAAGCTTGTGAAACTCTACAAGGCAGTCGTTTACTATGCTCCAAAACTCGTTTCTATTCGTCTGAGTTCTACTCGTTACTTGAGCCTTTGGGTTATTCATAGATCCTCCCAGTCAAGGCGAAGTGACCTCCCATTGTTATCAATCGAAGCGAACCCGCGCCTACTGGAGTTTAACACTTGGCATGCGATAGGAGTGTGGAAACTGATCTGGTCGTATCCGGGTAGGACTGAGAACTTTGTCAATGGGGTATTCACGACGGGACCAGCTACGACATCGTACCAACCAATGTCGCCTGTTCTACCATGACCGCCTCCGTTCCGCCTGCAATGAAAAACTAGACTCCAAAAGTCGCTCGCCGTCTTGCTTCCGCGAATGATCCACATCGAGTCAAGTTGAGACAGGCTGGCACGCTTGACCTGAAAACGCAATACAATTGGCATGGATCCAGGTTCTCTCTGAAACTTGATCCAGGCCCAAGATACGGCTTGCCTTTCGAATGTCGTCGTGTAAAAGCCTTGGCCAAAATCAAGGTTGACTCTTCCCTTCGTCGCATCTATGCCACGCGCAATCGACGGGCGATATTTTTCAATCGTCCCATGATACAAAACCAAGTCTTGGTTTTGCCAAGGAACGCGTGGCGGACCCGGCATCTCAATTATCCTAGCCATTGCTTGCGATTACATTTAGCTGATAGTCTCATCTCATCGTGAGTGAAATCAAAATAGCCCAACCCCTTTCGTGTTTAGCGACGCATTCCGGCGGTGTTGCAACACTCGATGCGACCGAAGGTTAAGTCCGCATCCGGATTAGTCACATCGGTAGGATCAATGACGAATGAAATCAAGCACGTCGGGTATCTCAACCGTGACATCGCCCGTCACGACACATTGACAACCCAACCTCGAGTGCAGCGTCAGCCCGTCGGCGAGGTACAGGCGGTCCTCTTCGTCTTCATCCATCTCGGTGAGATTCTCTTCGCCCTGTTTGACGATGACGTGGCAGGTTGTGCACGCGCAGTTGCCGCCGCAGGAGTGCTCGAGATTGATCCCACAATTCAAAGCAACATCGAGAAGCGATCCCTCTTTGCCGTGTTCGTGATAGGGCGTCACGCCGGGTTCGTACTCGACGGTCACCGGCTCGGCATTCGAGCGAAGGAACGTGACTCGGCAAGTCTTCGTTTTGCGGTCCGCGACTTCCTCGGCAATGGCGCTTCCGATTCTTTCTCCCACTTCCATATATCTCAGCCCTCTGCGACCTCCGAAGCCTTTCGATCTTTTAACGCCGCGAGCACGGCGCTGTCCATTATGACCTCCGCCAGATGTTGCGCGGCATCATCCAGCGCCTTGATCTTCTCGCGTATCTGTAAGTAGTCATCGCCTCCGACAGCATTCCGCAGATCTTCGAGAGCCTGTCGAATGGCCCCGCTCTCGCCCTCATCGATCAAGCCCTGCGCTCGCTCTTCGAGCGCCTTCGTTGCGGCTCTCATTACGGTCTCCGCCTCGTTGCGAGCTTCCACAAGCTGGCGCCTCCTAATATCTTCTTCCGCGAACTCAAACGAATCAATCAACATCTTTTCTATCTGTTCATCGGTCAGGCCGTAGGAAGGCTTCACTTCGACGGAGTGCTCCTGACCGGTCCGCTGGTCGCGCGCGCTCACCGTCAGGATGCCGTTGGCGTCGATCAGAAATCTGACTTCGATTCGCGGGAGCCCGGCAGGCTGGGGCGGTATTCCTTTCAAGGTGAACTTCGCCAGGCTGCGGCAGTCCGCGACCATCTCTCGTTCGCCCTGGACGACGTGAACGTCGATGCCGGTTTGATTGTCCACCCATGTAGTGAACATCTCAGCCGCCGAAGCTGGGATCGTCGAGTTGCGATTGATGATCTTCGCGACTACTCCTCCCATGGTCTCGATGCCGAGGCTCAGCGGAGTGACGTCGAGAAGGAGCAAATCCCGCCGGCCACCCGCAAGCACGTCGGCTTGAATGGCGGCGCCGATCGCTACGACCTCATCGGGGTTAAGCTCGACGTGCGGCTCGCGCCCGAACAATTCCTTTACCTTTCTCCGAACAAGAGGAATCCGGGTTGAGCCTCCAACCATGATGACTTCATCGATTTGTTCGGGACCAAGGTCGGCGTCTTTGAGCGCTTTCCTGCACGGCCCAAGGGTTCGCTCGACCAGGTTGCCGACAACCTTATCGAACTCGGCAACCGTCAACTCGCGACTGAATTTCCCGCCGTGCGCTGCACCCAAATCTATTTCGATCGTCGTGCTGTGTGAGTCGGATAAATCGTGCTTAGCGGCGATGATCGCCTTACGAATCGTTTGAAACGCGCCAGGGTCGTGATCGAGCTTGCGCCCGCCGGCTTGCATTTCGTCAAGCACAAGCGCGATGAGCTCGTTATCCAGATCGTCGCCACCCAGGTGCGTGTCGCCGTTGGTGGCCAACACTTCGAAGATGCCGTCCTTGAGTTTCAAGATCGATACGTCGAAAGTCCCGCCGCCGAAATCGTAAACCGCGACGATAGCCTCCTCGCGCTTATCGATTCCGTAAGCAAGCGATGCCGCGGTGGGCTCATTCACGATGCGCAGAACCTCAAGCCCGGCCAGATGCCCGGCGTCTTTTGTCGCCTGGCGCTGAGCATCATTAAAGTAAGCCGGAACCGTGATGACCGCCTGAGAGACTTCTTCGCCGAAGAACTGCGAAGCACGCCTCTTGAGATCACGAAGTATGAATGCTGAAATCTCGGGCGGCGTGAAAACTCGGTCGCCCATCTGGAACCCAATCACTTGCTCGCTGTCCGGCGCAATTTGAAACGGAACGAGTTCCAGATCTTCCTGAACGTCGGCGCTGCCCTTCCCCATGAATCGCTTCACGGAATAGATCGCCTTCCGCGGTTCGGTGATCAGCCGCTCGCGAGCTTCCTCGCCTACGAGCAAACGATCCTGAGCGTGGTCGTAATAGACTATCGACGGCACGAGGCCGTTCCCGGATGCGTCGCGAATGACTTCCGCCCCGGTGTCGTTCACATAAGCAACGAGGCTGTTGGTAGTGCCAAGGTCTATGCCTACCACGCGGCTCGACTTCGGGCGGCCGCTCATGCTGAGTTCAATGACCGGCATTAATCAGAGTTCCTCCTTGATGTCCCGCACAAGATTGCGAATGTACGACCTGTGCGACAACAGGTCGCTCATTCGATTCAGCAACGGCTTCTGCTCTTCTGGTGTTGCGTCGCGATCGAGCGCCGAATCCCACTCCTCGAAAAGAGTAGAGAGTCTGTGGTCGATGCCCTCCAGTTTCTTATGCAAATCCGTTAGCGCTTCTTCAATCGCTGACCGGGCTTCCGCAGCTTCGTCTTCATCGCCCGTCTTCTTTGCCGCTCTCAGCTCTTCGATCTGCATGTTTAGGTCAAAGACTTCTTCGAGAAGATCAGGCGGCGCTTTCTTCTCCGCCTCTTTGTAACCCTCGATCGTCAGGAGATACTTCGCTCGCGTAACTGGGTTGCGCAACGTTCGATAAGCGTCGTTCAGCATCGATGAACGGTCGACGCTTGCCTGCTGCTCTTCAACGCCCGCGCCCATGAAGTAATCGGGATGGAACTGCCGGCTGAGCGCGTAGAAAGACTTTTCAAGCTCGGCTTCATCGAGTCGGAGCTTTCTTGGGAGCTCAAAGAAGCTGAAGTAATCAACGCCGTCCTTCGGGAGCGGCTGGATCTTTCCGCACCCGGAGCAAAAGTGCTTAGAGGAAACGGTTGCGCCGCAGTAAGCGCATACGCATCGCGAAACTATTTCGATGTTGATTGCAGCATTAGCCATTCAAAAACTCTGCGTCCTTGCGGCCTCGCGTCTTTGCGTTAAAGGCCTCCCGCCAACAAAAAGATGGTTGAGTCGCAACGGCGCTCAACCATCAATCGCTTCCAGCGTGAGTTCTTGTAGGGGCGTCCCTCCGTGGGCGCCCCTCTTCGCGAAGCCATTTGATCCCGGCAGTGGGGCGCCCGCGGAGGGACGCCCCTACAGTCTACACGGCGAATGATTCGCCGCAGCCACAAGTGCCTGAAGATTTGGGATTGAGAAAAGTGAAGCCTCGCTGCATCAGCCCTTCCTCTTTATAGTCGAGCGTCGAGCCGTCAAGGAACAAAAAGCTCTTCATATCGACGAAGACCTTGACGCCGTCTTTCTCAAAAACCTTATCCCCCGGGCGCTCCTCGGTATCGATGGCCAGGTTGTAGCTCATACCCGAGCATCCGCCACCCTTCACACCAACGCGCAGACCGCCCTGGGCGATACCTTGATCGTGCATGATTTCGCGGACCTTCTCTACAGCTTTCGAAGTTAGTTCAATCATTTCTTTGACTCAAATCCTTACCCGTTGACGGAGGCTTCTTCTGCTTTTTCCTGCTCCGTCGTCTGCTTCTGCTGATAGTCACGCACCGCTGCTTTGATCGCGTCTTCAGCAAGAACTGAGCAGTGAATCTTGACCGGCGGCAGGTTGAGCTCCTTGACGATCGCTGTGTTCTTTATCGCGAGCGCGTCATCAACCGAACGGCCCTTGAGCCACTCAGTCGCGAGACTCGAGCTGGCGATCGCCGACCCGCAACCAAACGTCTTGAACTTCGCGTCCTCGATGATTTGCGTCTCGGGATTGATCTTGATTTGAAGCTTCATCACGTCGCCGCACTCCGGCGCGCCGACGAGCCCGGTGCCAACGTTGGAATCCTTTTTGTCGAGGCTCCCGACGTTCCGCGGATTGTTATAGTGGTCAACAACCTTATCTGAATATGCCATTCGTTTCCCCGTCCTCTCGTACTGGTAAAAGAATTTATTCGCCGGCCCACTGAACCTTGCTCAGATCGACGCCCTCCTGAACCATCTCCCACAGCGGTGAAAGCTCTCGCAGCCGGTTTACGGCTTCGTTCACGCGGCCGATCGTGTAGTCTACTTCCTCTTCCGTGTTGAATCGGCCAAGTCCAAACCTTATCGAGCTGTGCGCGAGTTCTTCGCCGACGCCGAGCGCTTTCAAAACGTAGCTCGGTTCCAAACTCGCAGAAGTGCATGCGGAGCCCGACGACACCGCGATGTCGTTTATGCCCATCAGCAGCGACTCGCCTTCCACGTAGGCAAAGGAAATATTGAGATTGCCTGGCAGCCGTTCGGTTGGATGCCCGTTGACGTAGACATCGGGCAATTCGTCCATAAGCCCTTTTCGCAGCTTCTCACGCAGATTAAGCATGCGCTCGTTCTCGGTTGGCATCTCGGCTTGAGCAATCTCGCAAGCTTTGCCGAGGCCCACAATTCCGGTCACATTGAGCGTTCCGCTTCGCATGCCGCGCTCGTGGCCGCCTCCGTCGATCATCGGCACAAGCATCACGCGCGGGTTCTTTCGCCGCACGTAGAGCCCACCGATGCCCTTGGGCCCGTAAATCTTGTGAGCCGAGAACGACGCCAGATCGACATTGAGTTCATGGACGTTGAACGGGATTTTGCCGATCGCCTGTGTCGCGTCAGTGTGCAAAAGAACTCCACGTTCCTTGCAAACCTTTCCGATCTCGGCAATCGGTTGAATGACTCCGATCTCGTTGTTAGCCATCATGACCGTCACGAGAATCGTCTTATCGGTGATCGCGTTTTTGACGTCATCAGGCGTGATCAATCCATCGCTGCCGACCGGGAGATAAGTCACCTTGAAGCCGCGCTTCTCGAGCTTCTTGCAACTGTCAAGGATAGCCTTGTGCTCGGTTACGACGGTGATGATGTGATCGCCGCGCTCGTAATACATGTCGGCGACGCCCTTCAGCGCCAGGTTATCCGACTCAGTCGCGCCGCTGGTGAACACGATCTCTTTCGACGTAGCGCTGATCAAGTCGGCAACTTGCTTTCGCGCGTTTTCAATCGCCTCTTCGGCTTCCCATCCAAACTGATGATTGCGGCTTGCTGCGTTTCCGAATATTTCGGTGAAGTAAGGACGCATCGCTTCGAAGACGCGCGGATCACAAGGCGTCGTCGCGTGATAGTCCATGTAAATTGGTAGCTTCAGCGCCATTCATTATCTCCTATGAAAACTGATCTACGTTCTAGGCAACCTCGGCCTCGCGCGGCTCGGAACTGCTTTCCGGAATCTCTCTTCGATTCGCCAGGATGCGCTGTGATTTCACCCTTAGCCCGTAAACTATCTCGGGCTTCTCCTTGTTTGAGAGATCGGCCACGGTAATCGAATCGAGAAAATTATCCACGTGTTCGGCTAGCTGTTTCCAGATCGCGCCGCTTATGCAACTGCTCGATATCCTGCAATCGTCGACGGATTCTTCCTTGCTGAAACAGGAACTCGTGTAGAGCGGTGACTCCACCAGCCGAAGGACCTCGCCGATGGTAATCTCGGACGCATCGCGCGCAAGAACATACCCGCCATGCGATCCCCGGACACTCTTGACTATGTTGCCCTTGCGCAGCGGCTGAAAGAGCTGCTCGAGAAACAGCAACGAGATTCCCTCCCGCTGCGAGATGGCGGCCAGAGGCACCGGCGATCCATCCGAATGCTGAGCGATGTCCAACACCGCTCGCACTGAGTATTTTCCTTTAGAAGAAACCTGCATAGCCTCAATCCAAGCTGCCCGCTAGTCAACCGATGACACTCGGAATTGAGACTTTAGGATACCCGACTGATTAAGTCAAGTTCATTGTTGAGTGAAACGCTCAGGTACCCGTCGGTGACACTAACTTGCAAAATGATAAGCCTTACAGTCAAAACAAGGCCGTCCCCCAATCTTGACTTTGAAGTATAGATTCCCTACTATCTCAATGAGCACTTGATTCAGAAAACGCGCTCAAGAACGCCTGGAGACCTTGATGAGCACAGAAATCGACACCTTAGAAGAACTGGTCAATCGCGACTATCAGTGGGGCTTCGTTACCGACATCGAAGCCGACTCGGTGGCTCCCGGTCTGAACGAGGACGTGATTCGACTGATCTCGTCCAAGAAGAATGAACCCGAGTTCATGCTCGAATGGCGGCTCAAGGCCTATCGTCACTGGGTCAGTTTGGAGAAAGCCCAGGCGGAGCCAAAGTGGGCGAACATACATTATCCGCCCATCGACTACGAGAGTATCGTTTACTACTCGGCGCCAAAGACCAAGGACAGGCCCAAGAGCCTGGATGAGGTCGATCCCGAACTGCTCAGGACATATGAGAAGCTCGGGATACCGCTTCAGGAACGAGCGATTCTCAGCGGGGTTGCGGTTGATGCGGTGTTCGACAGCGTTTCTGTGGCCACAACCTTCAGAGAGAAACTCGGCGACCTCGGGATAATCTTCTGTTCCTTTTCTGAAGCCGTCCGTGAGCACCCCGAACTCGTACAGAAATACCTCGGCTCCGTAGTGCCCTACACCGACAACTTCTTTGCGGCGCTGAACGCAGCGGTCTTCACCGACGGATCATTTGTCTACGTGCCAAAGGGCGTGCGATGTCCGATGGAACTCTCGACCTACTTTCGGATCAACGCGCGCAACACCGGGCAGTTCGAGCGCACGCTGATCATCGCCGATGACGACAGCTACGTCAGCTATCTTGAAGGCTGCACCGCTCCGATGAGAGATGAGAATCAGCTTCACGCGGCCGTTGTTGAATTGATCGCGCACGATAACGCTACCATTAAGTACTCGACCGTGCAGAACTGGTATCCGGGCGACAAGGAAGGCAAGGGCGGCATCTACAACTTCGTTACCAAGCGCGGCAAGTGTCTCGGTAAAAATTCCAAGATCTCATGGACCCAGGTTGAGACTGGCTCCGCGATAACCTGGAAATACCCGAGCTGTATTCTCCAGGGAGATAATTCCATTGGTGAATTCTATTCAGTCGTGCTGACCAACAACTACCAGCAGGCGGACACCGGCACGAAGATGATTCATCTCGGGAAAAACACTCGAAGCACAATCGTGTCAAAGGGCATCTCCGCAGGTCACGGGGAAAACACCTATCGCGGGATGGTGAAGATCACGAAGAACGCAGAAGGCGCGCGCAACTACTCGCAATGCGATTCGCTGCTGCTGGGAGACAAGTGCGGCGCGCATACGTTCCCCTATCTCGAAGTGAAAAACTCTACGGCTCAAGTCGAACACGAGGCGACTACGTCAAAGATAGGCGAGGACCAGATCTTCTACTTCCGTCAGCGAGGGCTTTCGAGCGAGGATGCGGTGAGCATGATCGTCAACGGCTTCTGCAAGCAAGTCTTCCGTGAGCTGCCGATGGAGTTCGCCGTAGAAGCTCAGAAGCTTCTGGGCGTAAGCCTTGAAGGAAGCGTCGGATAATTCAACAGGGATAGACAGGATGAACAGGACTTTTTCCTTATCCCGTTCATCCTGTCTATCCCTGTTAAACACGTCGGAGCAACGATGTTAGAAATCAAGAACCTGCACGCCAGCGTCGATACGAATGAAATTCTGAGAGGCATCAATCTCACAATCAACCCAGGCGAAGTGCATGCCATCATGGGACCCAACGGATCAGGTAAGAGCACGCTTGCGCACGTCCTTGCCGGACGCGACGGGTACCAGATCACGCAGGGCGAAGCGATTTTCGAAGGCAAGGATCTGCTCGCAATGCTCCCTGAAGAACGCGCCCGCGAAGGCGTGTTCCTCGCCTTTCAGTATCCTGTCGAGATTGCCGGCGTCAGCAATATGTATTTTCTAAGAGCCGCCCTCAACGCGATCCGAAAGCATCGCGGGCTCGACGAGCTTGATGCGATGGACTTCCTCAAGATGGTTCGCGAAAAGATGAAGATTCTCGACATGGATGAGAGCCTGATGAATCGCCCGGTCAACGAAGGCTTCTCGGGTGGTGAGAAGAAACGCAATGAGATATTCCAGATGGCGGTGCTCGAGCCAAAGCTAGCCATCCTAGATGAGACCGATTCCGGTCTCGATATCGATGCGCTGAGAACAGTATCGGAAGGGATAAACAGATTGCGCGGCCCTGAGCGCGCGATCGTTCTCGTTACGCATTACCAGCGACTCTTGAACTACGTCGTTCCCGATTTCGTCCACGTGCTGGCGGATGGTCGAATCGTCAAGTCCGGAGGAAAAGAGCTGGCTCATGAGCTGGAAGAGAAAGGTTATGTGTGGCTGGAAGAAAGCGCCGAACCGGTGAAGTCGGGAGCGAATCACTGATGAGCGCGGCAACGGAATCACGAACGGCTTACCTCGCGAACTTCGCGCGCCTGGAGCAGAAGCTCACCCAGGGCGATGCGTGGTTTCATCGCGTGCGCAAGGAAGCGATAGCACGCTTCGCGGAACTTGGTTTTCCAACGACTAAACTCGAAGAATGGAGATTCACAAACGTAGAACCAATTGCGCGAATGCCGTTTCATTCCGCGGAGTTCAGAGCCGACGGCCTATCGTCTGAACTCCTTTCGGAGCTGCCCCTCGCGCACGCAGCCTTTGAACAGCGTTGTAGCCGCATCGTGTTCGTCAACGGACACTACAACCCTCAGCTCTCGTCGCGCGACTTGCCCGACAAGCTGATCGCCAGCAGTCTCGCGTCCGCGATCAAGCACGAGGTGCCGAGTGTCAGGGAGCACCTGGCACGGCACGCCGCCTTTCAAAACGAAGCGTTCGTAGCGCTCAATACCGCGTTCCTCGAGGACGGCGCCTTCATCGAGGTTCCGCCTGGCGTCAGGCTGGACGCGCCAATCTATTTGCTCTTCGTTTCGACTGCGGACCAACCGATCGCTTCGCATCCGCGTAGCCTGATCATTATTGGTGACGACAGCCAGGCCAGCATCGTCGAAGACTATCTGGCGATTGGCGAAGGCGCGTACTTCACCAACGCGGTGACTGAAATCGTTGCCGGCAAAAACAGTGTTGTCGCGCACTACAAACTTCAGGATGAGAACGAAGAAGCGTTTCACATTTCCACAGTAGATGTTCATCAAGCACGCTCGAGCAACTTCACTCATCATTCGATCTCGTTTGGCGGAGCGCTCGTTCGCAACAACGTAAACGTCGCGCTGGATGGCGAAGGCGCAGAGTGCACGCTCAACGGTCTCTACGTCGCCGCACACAAACAGCACGTCGATAACCACACGGTCATTGATCACATCAAGCCGCATTGCTCGAGCCGCGAGCTTTACAAGGGCATCCTCGACGACAAAGCAACCGCCGTTTTCAACGGCAGTATCATCGTCCGCAAAGACGCTCAGAAGACCGACGCGCGTCAAAGTAATAAGAATCTCCTGTTATCGGAAGGCTCGACGATCAACAGCAAGCCTCAACTCGAGATCAATGCCGACGATGTGAAATGCAGTCACGGGACCAGCATAGGCCACCTCGACGAAGACTCGGTTTACTACCTGCGCTCCCGCGGAATCGGTGCGAAGGAAGCGCAGTCAGTTCTGACATATGGCTTCGCGAACGACGTGCTCAACAAGATGAAGCTTGATGCCGTTCGCGTGCGGCTCGAGTGTGTACTGCTCGCAAGGATGTCAGGCGGACACACTCAACTAGAGGTGGAGGGACAATGAGGTCGTAAACCTCTTTGCGAACTTTGCGGTCCTTTGCGCCTTTGCGTTGAGAATTCGCCGCATTCAGAATTCTCAACGCAAAGCCGCAAAGGACCGCAAAGCTCGCTAAGGGTACTACGAACGCGCTCTGAGGAGGAACAATGAAAGCAATTGGAGAAGTGCTGGCAGGGAAATCGTTACACACCACTTCGTTCGATGTTCAGAAAGTCAGAGAGGACTTTCCGATATTCAAGACGACCGTTCACGGAAAACCCCTCGTCTATCTGGACAACGCTGCCACAAGCCAGAAGCCTCAGGCGGTCATCGACGCAACCGCGCGTTACTACTCGGCTGACAACTCGAACATCCATCGCGGCGTTCACCTCTTGAGCCAACGCGCGACCACCGAATACGAAGACGCACGCATAAAGGTCCAGAACTTCATCAACGCTGCACACTCGCAGGAAGTCATCTTTGTACGCGGAACCACTGAAGCCATCAACCTCGTAGTCAACACCTACGGCCGCGCAAACGTTCGCTCCGGTGATGAGATTCTGATTACCACAATGGAGCATCACTCGAACATCGTTCCATGGCAGATTCTCTGCGAGGAGAAAGGAGCGACGCTGCGCGTAGTGCCCATCAACGATGAAGGCGACCTGATCCTCGATGAGTTCGACAAACTGTTGAATGAACGGACGAAATTCGTATCGCTTGCTCACGTCTCCAACGCGCTGGGGACAATCAATCCCGTGCGTCGCATCATCGAGAGCGCCCACAGTCTCCGCATCCCGGTGCTGCTCGACGGCGCGCAGGCTGCGCCGCACACGAAGATCGACGTGCAGGAAGTTGACTGCGACTTCTACGCGTTCTCCGGCCACAAGCTTTTTGGTCCGACGGGCATCGGAGTCCTGTACGGAAAGTCTCAGTTGCTCGACGCAATGCCTCCCTACCAGGGCGGCGGCGATATGATCGCCACGGTGACTTTTGAAAAGACCACCTACAACACGTTGCCGTACAAGTTCGAAGCCGGCACGCCGAACATCGCCGGAACGATCGCGCTCGGCACAGCTATCGATTATGTGAATCAGATCGGGCTGGATAACATCGCCAACTACGAACACGAGCTTCTGGCGTACGGCACCGAGGCTCTCTCTCAGGTCCCTGGGCTCTGCCTGATCGGCACCGCTAAAGAAAAAGCCAGCGTCTTTTCGTTCGTTCTCGAAGGCATTCATCCGCACGATGTCGGAACGATCCTCGACCGGGAAGGAATCGCAATTCGCACAGGTCATCACTGCACTATGCCGCTTATGAATCGTCTCGGAATTCCGGCCACATCACGCGCGTCGCTGGCCTTCTACAACACCAAAGACGAGATCGATGCGCTGGTCGCCGGAATCTACAAGGTCAAAGAGGTCTTCGCTTGAATACCGAACTTCAGGATCTCTATCAGGAATTGATTCTCGATCACGGCAGGCGGCCGCGAAACTTTCGCCGACTGGAGGATGCGGATCGCAGCGCCGAAGGCTACAACCCGCTGTGCGGCGACAAGGTGAAGATCTACGTCAAGCTGGATGACGAGGTTGTCAAAGACATCAGCTTTGAAGGAGCGGGCTGTGCGATCTCGACGGCATCCGCGTCGATCATGACTGAAATCTTGAAGGGCAAGACTCGCGCTGAAGCAGAAAAGCTTTTCGACAGTTTCCACGATCTTGTAACCGGTAAGCCTGCGAAACTCGACTCTTCGGATTTAGGAAAGCTCGAAGTCTTCTCCGGCGTCAGCGAGTTTCCGATGCGTGTGAAGTGCGCAACGCTTTCGTGGCACACGCTACAGTCAGCACTGAAGGGCAACGGCGCAGTCGTATCGACGGAGTAGACAAATGAGTTTCTGCTGGCCCGCAACAGCAATATCAGCTCGGTATCTTATCCGTGAGAACCAGTCGAATCAGCGTCATCCGTGGTCTAATCCCACGAACTGATAGACCACGGATGACACTGATTTGGCGGATTCTCACGGATGTAATAAGGGGCACAATGCATGAGTGAACTGGAAGTTAGCAATCTCGAAGCGCCGATCATTGCGATGTTGCGCACGTGCTTCGATCCTGAGATTCCGGTAGACATCTACGAGCTCGGGTTGATCTACGGCATCGACATCGAGCCCTCGGGAGAAGTGAAGATCAGGATGACGCTCACTTCACCGGGCTGTCCTGTAGCAGGAAGCCTGCCCGGAGAGGTCGAGCAAAAAGTTCAGTCGGTCCCGGGCGTCACGAACGCGAAGGTCGAGTTGGTGTGGGACCCGCCGTGGTGCATGGACAACATGTCGGAAGCGGCAAAGCTTCAACTGGGTATGTTCTGAATACAGAGTCCCGGGTTTGGCGTTCAGAGTTCAAAGTTCTGGGTTCAGAGTTCACAAGGGATCGTAACCTTCGGGCCACGAACCCTGGACCACGAACTCTGAACACTGAACTCTTCAGAGGTCAATAGTATGAAACTCTCCGCGCAGGAAGAATATGGACTCCGTTGTTTGTTGCGCATTGGAGCGCGAGGCGACGGCGGCACTCTTACGATTCCCGAAATCAGCCGAGCCGAAGGAATCTCACCCGAATACGTAGCGAAGATCATGCGCATCTTGCGCCGAGGCGGGCTGGTAACAAGCGCGCGCGGAGCAACCGGCGGCTACACACTCTCGCGCCCGGCGGATCAGATCACCGCAGGCGAAGCACTCACGGTCCTAGGCGGCCGCTTATTCGAATCCGGCTTCTGCGAACGCCACGCCGGCGCCGAGAGCCTGTGCACACACTCGATTGATTGCTCGCTTCGTTCACTATGGCGAGCCTTGCAGACCGCAGTTGATCAGGTATTGACGAAAACTACGTTGAAAGATTTGTTGTGCACCGAACCCGAAATGTTCACCCTGATGACCGACCTGGTCAGAACCCCATCGCGCACTCACCTAAGCGACTGAGCACCAGCGACAAAGACCAATGACTTGCCTTACTGCGCGGTGTCAAGCACTGACTCGGACTCCATCATGCGCACTGCTTAGATGACACCTTTAGATATGTTCTCGTCATAGGGTTATTTGGTTATATTATTTTACCATGCCCAAATTGGAATTCCATTTCTCAACGCAAGATCGGCAGTTGATCGAAATATGCGAGCTATTCTGGGAAATAGATGACGAGTTTGGTTTTGTTTATAGAGTATCCGACATTGCAGCTCAGTTTGGCCTCCGCAATCGTGATATCTCTAAGATAGTTGGCACATATTGCCAGGCCCATTCGCCGGGTGAAATGTGTATACAGTGTGGTCAACCCGCGTTCTATACCAGCCGCAGCGATTTCCAACAAAAAACGCGATGGCGAGGTGGCGCGAAGCAATGGATTTGTGCCGGATGCGAGAGGTCTGTTAGGGAAGAACGAGCAAGAGAATATGAGAGGCAACAGTTAGAGGAATTAGAAAAGAAGCGAACAATACTCAGAGATGCATTTGATCTGGAGTACACCATCACCCTAGATCCAAAAGTGCTTTCTCTGGAAGACGCCATATACTTAATCAGCTTTGTAAGGTTAGGGGCCTCTGAAGACTTTGAAGTTGTGGAGCCGATACTAACTTTGCCAGGAATCCTAGCCCCTACACCGAAGTTAACTTACGAGATATTGAAGCGTCTCATTGCTCTTCGAATCATCATTCCCCACCCTGCATCGGTCCCAGACGCTTTCAACTTTGAAGACGATAGAATCAAGTCTTACCACCTTGATCGAGTAAAATGGGGACTTGTTTTCGGAGCTGACCTTGATCAGAAGAAGAAAACGATTCAAGCTGTGGAAACTATTCTCAAGAGCAGCGAGTGGCCTGATGAATGGCAGAATCAAAGACAAACTCTCTGGAAGAAAGTTGCGCTTGAGGAATGCTTGGCATACCTGAACGTTTGTATGACCGAGCATAAGTTTTCGTTTAATCCGGGTGATAAGACTTATCTTGTCCTAGATAGTGCACTAGAAGATTTCTCAATTGCTCAAGTGTATAACTTGGTATGGGCCGCTACAAGGGATGCAGCAGCTTACCAAGTCCGAGAGGGGGTGTCCCGAAATCACGCCGCGAATATGGTAATAGGATCAATACAGAGAAAGGCAGAAAGAGCATTAGCCGAGGGGTGGCAAGTAAAAGCATACCGAAGAGATTTCCGCTGTCCACAGTCAGCAGTTACATCGGTGTTATTCAACCTAGTACTTCAGATTGGTGAGGCGGCCTTTGGTGTGCCACCAAGAACACGCGACTCTTAGCGTGAAATTAGGACACTATCTCCAAAAATAAGCGATGGCTTTTGGCTCTCTGTTGTGCTATCTTCGCTACATTAGAAAAGGCTCTTCCAACAATAGACACCCTTTTCTAATAGTTCCGTAGCGGTAAATCTACAAACGATAGACCAATAGCAATGAGCACGAGAGAGGCTTCTACCATTGGTAGATCAGTCACATTGAGAAATAGGTGGCATTCCATCTGCAGTAGTCGGGCTTCTACTAACGGTAGCGAACTTGCTGCTGATGATACCGTTCCTTCTATCAAGTGTAGGGTCTTTGCTACCAACAGTAGGGCAATTGCTACCAATTGTAGAGGGCAATTGCAAATGATAGATGGGCTGCTACAACCGGTAGCAACGCCGCTACCGGTCTTAAGCGCCCTTATCAGGACGGGGAGCGGTTCTCTTTTCTGAATGGGCGAGCGTTAGTCTTTGAACACTGCGATTCAATTATCACGGTGACTCAATTACAAGGCCGCAGTTGCGGTGTTCATTGGCCTTCATCTCGGGTGTTCGCTCGAGGTGACAAAGGAAAGGAAACGAAATCATGGCGAACAACAAGAGAACAGTGGATTCAGTGATTTCCGATGCGGAGCGATTAGCTCAGGTTTGGGGAGAAAACACCAAATTCTCCATGGGTGATCTGACGTTGCCCGGCCTCAATGGTGACATCACCAAGCTTCGCACCTTGAAGCAATCCCGCGAACAGGCACGCGTAGACCTTTCAAAGTTGGTTGACGACACCAACGATCAGATGAAATTGGTCGAGGGCTACATCACTCGCGGTCGCAGCGCGATGAAAGGGATTTTCGGGTCGGACTCAGCCCAATATGCGCAGGTCGGCGGCACACGCCAAAAGCGAGCGCAAACCCCGCTCATCGAAGAAGCCCAAGACTCCGTAGGCGTAGTCGCGAAGCTTTCGGCATCCGCACAGTTCTCCGCCAATGCGGCGTCGCCGCGTTCCGCCATACTTGTGTAACTTTGGCCGCTCACTTACAATCGCGCTCTCTTAGTGCAAGCGTAGAAGGTCAAGATTTCTTTGATAAGAGCGATTTGAGATTTGGGCCTGCTGATTCGGCCTGAGTACTTTACGGAACGATAACGACGATGGCGCGCAGTCAACATCCGCAGGTCAACAAGAAGCGCTCGAAGCAGCGTTCAACCGGAGCTGACCCGAGTACGGCCAAATCAGGGACCGACAAAGAAAAGAAGAACGCTCTCGGACTTTGGAAGATTATCGTAGGGGCGCTTGTCGCATTGGTCCTGAGCGCCGGGTTCATCAGCGCCGCAATACCAAAATACAAAATTAGGATCACGGCTCCGGCACTCAAGAAAGACAATGTGTATCAGGCACACACGGGAAGCGTCACGATTCGATGGATGATATCGAAGGAGCAATGGTTTCGAGAGGTGGATGTCGCCGGCGTTAAGGCTAACGTCACCTTAAAAAAATCCGGAGAAGATGACAAACACTTCCGGGAGTCGGCGGGCGAAGTGACGTTGAACCTTTTGCAGGCCGGTACATACGAAGTTGGTGTCGATGCGTTTGAACAGGGGCGTTCTGAGACAATTGCCTTGGAGGTTTCAGCCTCGACATCAGTTGGCGCCGATGATCGCAGCAGCTATTTCAGAGGTTCAGTTGAAGACAAGAACGGCAAGCCCGTCGATGGTGCTGAGGTAGAGCTTACCGAGATATTAGGGCAGCCGGTTCTGAAAACGACCACCACCAACGATGGCGGCTTCAATATCAGCCCAATTCCAGCAAGAATCGGAGACCGGGTAAGAGTGATCGTCAGAGTAAACGGTGTAGAGAAGTACAATCAATATTGGACTCTCCCGGGTCCTGCGGATATCAAATTGGAGAAGTAACCAATGAAACACATTCTTCTGCTTTTCTTATTTCTGGATCTGTCCGCGCAAGCACTCGGCCAACAAATCGATCTCGTGGGGGTGTTAAAGACCGACAGTAACAAGCCGGTGCCTTCCATCAAAGTCAGTGTGGCAGGCGGGCAGGCGCGACCTACGGATCCCAAAGGTCAATTCAAGATTATCCTTTCCAATGATTTCAAAGAGGGACAGCGTGTCTTGATTAAGGTCTTCAGATACAACTGGGTCATCAATCATCCGGTAGATGGAGAATGGAACCTGCCCAACATCCGAGAGGAGAATATCAAGACGCTCGATGTCGTAATCGTACCCAAAGGCTCTAAGGCGCTCTGGGCTCACGAACGCATCGAGAAGTACGTAGGGAAACTGTCGGATGAGATTGCAAAGCTAAAAAAAGAGGGGAACCATCCGAAACCAGTCGACTTTACTTCCTACTTAAGCGAATGGGCCAAAGAGTACGGATTCACGCCAGACCAGGTCAAGCAGCAGTTCGACGCGTGGGCAGATGACGTCGCGACCTCCGACGACGACAGAAAGAAAGGGTTGAGTGCCTTCTATCAAGGAAAGTATGACTTGGCAGACGAATATTTTGACAAAGTAACTCTGAGGGACGAGGAGCGAGTGAAACAAGATGAGAAGAAACTCGAGAAAGATAAACTCATCGCTTATCAGGACTGGAAGATTAGAGGGAACAACGCTTCAGCCGACTACAAATTTGCGGCGGCATTGAAAATGTACGAACGGGCCGAAACGCATATTTCAAAGGATAAGTATCCAACCGAATGGGCCGAAATAAAGTTTTTGCTTGGCCAGGTGAAAGAGGCATTGGGAACCAGGGTCGAGGGCCAGGAAAGCCGCTCATTGTTGTCAGGATCAATCAAAGAATATCAGCAAGCTTTAACTGTCTTTACCCTCGAAAAATTACCGCTGCATTGGGCAGCGACGCAGAACAATCTCGGCGTTTCGTTGACTTCTCAAGGCGGGCGGCTAGCGGGAGCGGAAGGCGACAAGCTGCTTCACCAATCGGTCGAAGCCTTTCACGAAGCGTTTAAGGTCTATAGCTTTGAGAAACTACCCAAGGAGTGGGCAGCGACCAAACACAATCTCGGCGCAGCGCTGACTTCTCAAGGCGAGCGGCTGGCAGGACCGGAAGGCATGGAGTTGCTCCAGCAATCGGTCGAAGCCTTTCGCGAGGCGCTGACGGTCAGGTCTCCGAAGCAATTGCCTCGGGATTGGGCAGCAACGCAGGTCAATCTGGGTGATGTGTTGAGTTTTCAAGGTCAAAGGCTGCAAAGGGTCGAAGGGGCGAAACTGCTGGCACAGGCGGTCGAAGCCTATCGCGAAGCTTTGAAGATCTGTACCATTGAGGAAACGCCAGAGCAATGGGCAGCAATACAGATTAGTCTGGGCATCGCGTTCAGTGCTCAAGGCGAGTGGCTGGCAGGCGTAGAAGGCATTAACCTGCTTCGGCAGGGCAATGCCGCCTTTCGTGAGGCGTTGAAGGTCTTTACCTCTGAGCAACTACCACAGGACTGGGCGATGACGCAGAACGATCTCGGACACAATCTACAGTTACAGGGTCAGCGGTTGGCCGGAGAGGAAGGTAAGAGGCTACTTCAGCAATCGGTCAACATACTTGTCGAGGCCTTGAAGGTTACTCCCCGCGAGCAACTGCCGCAATTATGGGTGACTACTCAGAATAATTTGGGCAGAACTTATTATGTACTCCAGGATTGGATTGCGGCGGCAGAAGCCTACGAGAATGTCTTAACGATATATTCCAATTACCCAGAGGCCTATAGTCGCCTGACCGCGATCTACCATGAGGCATTATTCAAATTCGAGGACGCTTTCGCCGTGAATCAGCAGTGGGTGGTACAGTATCCGGGTGATGTTTCGGCCCAAGTGAACTTTGCGGAAAAGCAGTTCACGACGGGCCGTTTTCTTGAATCCGCACAGCTCATCAGCACCCTTGTAGCCAAGCCGGACGTCTCTCCCGGTATGAAGACTGCGTTGCGTGCTACTCAGATTGCTGACTTGCTGGCGCTGGGACAACCCCAGCTCGTATTTGTCAGAATGGATACGATAATCGCAGATGTGTCCCATCAGCCGGCGGAGTTCAAGGTTGACTGGCCTTTTGAAGGCACCAAACATTTCATCAATCACAGCGAAAAGCTATCGCCCTATCGACTATGGTTGGAGGAGTTGTTCGTGGCGTTAGCCAATCCGGCTCGTGACCAGATCCTTAAAGCCTTGAAAGAGGTGAAAGCCGATTTCAAATGATCTCTTGCTCAGTTCTTGCTCGAAGCTTTCGATCAGCGCATCAACTGCGCGCGGTTCTTGCGTTCGTCAGACTGACGATAATGTGGTTCACTCATGTTGGATTGGTCTTTATGTCCTGTCGTAGAGCGAGACCCGGAGAAGGTCAGCGGTTCATGGATATTCCGTGGTACTCGTGTCCCTGTGGCCGCGCTGTTTGAAAATCTCGAGAGCGGGGCCTCGACTGATGATTTCTTATTGTGGTTTCAAGGTGTCACAAGAGAACAAGTGGAAGCAGTCCTCGAAACGGTCAGTCCGTAGAATTAGATTCACCGTGCGATTGATTTCAGTTTCTGCAAACGCTCTTCTGCTGCCGCCAGGGTTTCGTCTCTCTTGCAAAACGTGAATCTCACCTGAGTGCGGCCAAGTTCCGGCTCGTGATAGAAGCTGCTTCCCGGCACCACCGCCACGCCGATGTCTTTCACCAAATACTTCGCGAACTCAACATCGTCCGAATAGCCAAATGCCGAAATGTCCGTCATCACGTAGTAAGCCCCATCAGGATCGAAACACTTGAAGCCTGCTTCCTTGAGCACTGGAAGCAACCGGTTGCGGCGTTCGGTGTAGTCGGCTTGAAGATGATCGTAATAAGAGCGTGGCAAACGTAACGCGACTGCGCCGGCTTCCTGTAATGGGGCCGCAGCGCCTACGGTCAGGAAGTCGTGCACTTTGCGAATTGCCTGAGAGATCTCGAACGGCGCTATCGTGTAGCCGACTCGCCAGCCGGTGACTGAATAAGTCTTCGACAATCCGTTGATCGTGATCGTTCGCTCTCGCATTCCGTCGAGAGTTGCGATTGCAACGTGCTTCTTGTCGTTGAACAGAATGTGTTCGTAGATCTCGTCGGTGATAGCAATCACGTTCCATTTGTGACAGAGATCGGCGATCGTTTGAAGCTCTTCACGGGTAAACACTTTTCCGGTGGGATTGTTGGGCGTGTTGATGATGATCGCTTTGGTGTTGTCGTTGAAGGCAGCGGCCAGCTCGTCGGGATCGAAAGACCAGTCCGGTGTGTGCAGTGTCACAAAGCGAGGCGTCGCGCCGGATAGGATCGCGTCCGGTCCGTAGTTCTCGTAAAAAGGCTCGAAGACGATTACCTCGTCGCCCGGATTCACGATGGCAAGCATCGCTCCGATCATCGCCTCGGTTGAGCCGCAGGTGACGGTGATCTCTCGTTCGGGATCGACTTCGAGGCCCAGATACCAGGAAGACTTCTCGGCGATCGCGTCGCGAAACTTCTTGGCGCCCCAGGTGATCGCGTATTGATTCACATCCGCCATAATTGCGTCGCACGCGGCGAGCTTGATCTCTTCGGGCGCCGCGAAATCCGGAAAGCCTTGCGAGAGGTTGATCGCGCCGTAAAGATGCGCCTGGCGAGTCATCTCGCGTATGACTGATTCGGTGAATTGCTCTGCTTTGTGTGAAATGATTTGTTTGGGCATGTTGGTCTTCTTCGTTTAGGAAGAAGGATATTACCAAAGGGCGCGTGAGTAATCGAAGGCTGGTGAGTGTGAGGGTGAAGGGTGTGTGATCTTGGCGACTTTGCGTAGTTCGTGAGACTGGTTTCAACGCAAAGACGCAAAGGACCGCAAAGCTCGCAAAGAAGTGGGCAACCATTTGGCTAATGCGCAGAGGCGACGGGGCCGGTTTCGCTTTGTGGCTTGGCGCCTTTGTGGTTGATAATCTCGCCTGATGAACATCGAGGTCACGCGAACCTATCTCCAGCTCTTGCAGCCGGGCGATCTGAATGCAGCTCGCATCGATGATGATCGCGTTAGAATAGATCGCGTCGTTGATTCACCCGCGTCGTTTTATCGCTACCTCTATGCTGAGGTTGGGCGTTACTACCATTGGACCGACAAGCTTCCGTGGACCGACGACGACATTCGAGCACAACTCGCGCGGCCCGAGATAACACTGTGGGTGATGTACTTCGAAGGCTCACCAGCCGGGTACTTCGAACTGGAGAAGCACGATGACGGCTCGATTGAGATCGCGTACTTCGGCTTGCTGCAGGAGTTCCTCGGGCGAGGACTGGGCAAGCACCTTTTGAGCGCCGCGGTCGAACAAGCCTGGAGCGACGGCGCCAATCGCGTGTGGCTGCACACGTGCACTCTTGATGACGCGGCCGCGCTGCCGAACTATATCAAGCGCGGCTTTCAGCCGTTCAACACTGAGACTTACTTTACAGAGCTGGCGCCGGGCGAAGAACTACGCTCGCAACGATAACGCTCTCGGGCGGAGCAGCCGCAGAGCAGGTATTCTTTAACTCGATGATGATCGTCCCAAACGGAGGATTTAACGTGATTGGAAGATTAGTGATGGTAACAGCGGCGATCTGCACGGTTTTGCTGCCGATTGGCGCAAGGCAAACGCCGACGGCCTTCGACAAGTTGGCGTGGATTGCCGGATGCTGGCAAGGAAAGATGGGAAGCGGCGTCACGCAGGAACAATGGATGCGGCCCGAGGGCGGCTCGATGCTCGGCATGAGCCGCACGGTTGTGAACGGCAAGACCCCCTTCTTCGAGTTTCTTCAAATCAAACGCGACGGCGAAGACCTCGTCTACGTCGCCAGACCGCAAGGCAAAGAGCCTACGCCATTCAAGCTGGTCAAGTTGAATGAGAGCGCCGCCGTCTTCGAGAATCTCCAACACGACTTTCCACAGCGGATTGCATATGAACGGCAAGTAGACGGTTCGCTTGTTGCGACGCTTGAAGGCGAGGATAAGGGCAAGCCCAAGCGCGTCGACTTTCCGATGCAACGCGTGAAGTGTGATTGAATAATTCACCGCTGATCTCCGCTGATTTCATGTCGCGGATCGGCGCAGATCAGCGTAACGAAGTCCCGCGGCAATCAGCGGTTAACCCACAACGCATGGCCCGTACAAGCACCACAGCAACAGTCGGTAAACGCAAGCTCGAACTCTCGAACCTGAACAAGGTCCTCTTCCCGCCCGATCAAATAATCAAAGCGGAGCTGATCGAATACTATCTTAAGATCGCGCCTACGGTGTTGCGTCACATCAAAGGGCGTCCGCTGACACTCGTGCGGTGGCCCGACGGCATCGATCATCAGACGTTCTTTCAAAAGAATCGCCCCGAGTGGGCGCCGGCGTGGCTCGAACACATTGTGCTTGGCGGCAAGGAAGACAAAGTAGATTACGTGCTCGCTACCGAAGAAGCGTCGCTTGTGTGGCTGGCGAATCTCGCAGTGATCGAGCTTCATCAAATGCACTGCCGTTCTCCTCACTTCGACAAGCCCGACTACATCGTGTGGGACCTCGACCCGCCGGAGAACTATCCGTTCACGAAGATCGTCGAGCTGGCGTTTGAGATGAAGGAGCACATCGAGAAGTACGGCTATCACACGTTCGTCAAGACGACCGGCGGCAAAGGCGTGCACATCGTCGCGCCTATCGAACCAAAGTGGTCGTTCGACCTTGGAAAGGAAGCCGCGCTGGACGTCGCAAAGAGCTACATTCAGAGTCACAGCCAAACGACTACGCTGCTGATCAAGAAGGACCAGCGAAAGGGTCGTGTGCTGATCGACATCTATCGCAACAGCACCTATCAAACAATAGTCTCGCCTTACAGCGTTCGAGGCAGGGCTCACGCGCCGGTGTCCATGCCGGTCACCTGGGACCGCTTGGCGTCGGTCGATGATCCCAACGAGTTTAACTTGCGAAATGCCGCTGACATTCTGCTCGAAGAAGGTGACCCGTGGGAGACTATTGGCGCTTACGCAACGAGTCTTCACACACAGCAACCAAAGAAAGCGACCAAAGCCAAGCGAGTGCCTTCGAAGAACAACGATGCGTTGTCGGACTACGCTCGCAAGCGCGCTTTTGATAAGACACCCGAACCCGGGCCCGAAGTCTTCGCCGGCGAGAACAACGCGTTCGTAGTTCATCGTCACCACGCAACAAGACTCCACTATGACCTGAGAATTGAACGCGACGGGACGTTGAAATGTTGGGCGATTCCAAAAGGGCTTCCGCCGCGTCCTGGGGTCAAACGCATGGCAGTTCAAACCGAAGACCACCCCGTCAAGTATCTCGACTTCGAAGGCACGATTCCGAAGGGTGAATACGGCGGCGGCGATATGTGGATCTTCGCGCGCGGCCGGTACGAGATCACCAAAGAGAAGAAGGATGGGTTTTACTTTCGACTTCAGAGCCGCGAGATGAACGACGAATACCGAATGATCCACACCAAAGAGAAGGACTGGTTGTGCGAGCGAGTCGCCGCGCCGCAGATCGACTGGCTGCGCAGTCCAGTCGAACCGATGCTGGCTCAGAGCCGCAGTGACGCATTCGACTCTCCCGACTTCATCTACGAAGTGAAGTGGGACGGCATCCGCGCGATGGTGACGCTTGACGAAGGCGCGATAACAATCCGCAGTCGAGCGCAACGCGATATCACCAGTCTCTTTCCCGAGTTGCAGATTCCCGATCAGGCTTTTCGCGCAGCGTGTGGGTTGTACGACGTCGAGATAGTTTGCTTGAACGAGAAAGGCCAGCCGGTCTTCGAAGACGTACTTCATCGGCTGCAACATAGAAACGATGCAGCGGTTGCTCGCGCTCGAGCGAAGCACCCGGCGGTGGCTTATGTGTTCGACTGCCTCTACATCGATGGCCGCCCGATAGTCAACGAACCTCTTGTGCGCCGGCGCGCGTGGATGGTCGATTCGATCAAGCTGCCGAATCCCGCGTTCAGGCCAAACGAGGCGATCGACGAGGGAGTCGCGCTTTTTGAAGCCGCGCGCGCGCACGGGCTCGAAGGCATTTTAGCGAAAGAACGCAACAGCGTTTATATGCCGGGCAAGCGAACTTCGCACTGGTTTAAGATCAAGACACGTCACACGGCTGACTGCGTGATCATCGGCTACACGAAAGGCAAGGGCGGCCGCGAAACGACGTTTGGCGCTTTGCAGTTGGGAATGTACAAAGGGAAACAACTGGTCTACGTTGGGAAAGTCGGAACAGGCTTTGATGACCGAACCTCCAAAGCGATACTGGCTGAGCTTCAAAAAGTGAAACGCGGAGAGCGTCCGGTTAAGGAGAAACCAATCGACGACGCGGTAACGGTGTGGCTCGAACCCGAAGTGGTTTGTGAGGTTCAGTACTCTTCAAGAGCGAGCACCGGCAATCTTCGCGAGCCGGTGTTCGTGAGACTGCGCCCGGATAAGAGTCCGGAAGATTGTGTGATTGAGTAGACAAAGCAAGCACACCTCAGGGATAGCCGGCTCATTGCAGACGCTTCCGGTTCAAAGCATAATGCAGAAAGAACGATGGCAGCCCAAATCGAAGGTGAAAAGATGTCAACAAGCGAAATCGATTCCATCCTAACCAAGGTCGAGAGACTCTCGACTGACGATAAGAAGCTGCTCATCAAGCGCGTAGTTGATTTGCTTGGCAAGACAGCTAAGCTACCGAAGCCGCAGAACACATTGCAAGCTGGTCGGCGGCGAAAGACAGGCGTGCGGGCTTCGCAGCAAAGTTCCGCTCTCGACGATGAGATCGCTGCTTACGCGCTACGTCATGGTGGAGGCCCTGATAATCTCGACCTGGATCCCGCGCTCGAAGCCGCCTCGGTGGAATTCTTGCTTGACGCAGACGTGAGTAACAGCCGATGAAGCGAGGTGAAGTCTATTGGGCAATGCTCGCGCCCCGCTCAGGTTCGGAGCAACAAGGTCGGCGGCCTGTCATCATAGTCTCACGCGATGGTTTCAACAGGGTGCCAAACTGGCGCTCAGTGATAGTCGTTCCGATATCAACTTCAAGCTCTCAGGCAGATCGTGGTCCCACAGCAGTTGTGCTGCCAGCTAAGTCGGCGGGATTAAAGAAGACCAGCATCGCAGTGTGTCATCAAGTGACGACACTCGATCGGGCTAAGTTAGCGAAACTGATCGGCGTGCTCTCTCAAGACTTGATGCAGCAAGTCGACTCTGGCATCAAAGCCGCGCTTGACTTGGTATGACAGGCTCCGCGCTTATCTAGGGCGAGTCGGTCCGACATCAGTTCGTTTCAGGTTAGGTCAATGCTTGAGCCCCAAAGAGCAAGACTGATCATCTCGCACGATTCCGCGACCCGACTCGAGGCGGCAGCCGACTGGTTGAAGGCGTTCCCGCCCGACGCCGAGATTCTTGTCTTATCCGCGTCCCACGAAGCCGGCGATGAGTTTGTGAGACAAGCCGCGCTGAAGGCTGGCTCCAGGTTCGGTTTGACCCGAATGACGCTCGAGCGGCTGGCCGTTAATCTGGCTGCGCCCATTCTCGCTCGAAGCGCGCGCGTTCCAACAACCAGCTTATCTCTTGAGGCGCTTACCGCGCGTGCGGTTCATTTGCTTGTCTCGGAAAGTGCGCTCTCTTACTTCGCTCCGGTTGCAAAGCGTCCCGGGTTTCCGCGCGCAGTTGCGAGGACGCTCACCGAGCTTCGAATGAACGCGGTCGACATCGAGGCGTTGCGTGATCTTCCGCGAGGAGGCGTTGACATCGCCGCGCTCGCCGAATGCGTCGACCGGGAACTCGTAGCGGCAGGGCTCGCCGATCGCGCGACAATATACGAAGCGGCGCTCGAATCTGCTCAGCACTCAGATGTCAGCACTCAGCGCGTCGCTCGCCCCTTCGCTAGCCCCTTCTCTTGCCCCTTCTCTTGCCCGTTGCTGCTGCTCGATCTTTCGATTCAGACAACTCGTGAAGCTGCCCTGATCAAAGCGCTAGCCAAACGCGCGCCTCAAACGCTCGCGACCGCCGCGCGGGGAGACACTCGCTCGATAGCGATGCTCGAACGCGCGCTCGGTTCAACGCCTGCCGAACCTGATTCACCGCAGATTGCCGCAGCCTCCGGTTCGCAGATTCCCGCAGATCGGCGAAGATCAGCGTCACGCCAGTCAGCGAAGATCAGCGGTAAATTTACAAAAGCGGTAAGTTCTCTCACAACCCTGAAGGCTCATTTGTTCGAGGACTCGAAGCCCGAAAAGAAAGAGTTGGACGACAGCGTTACGCTCGGCTCCTCTCCCGGCGAGGCTCGCGAGTGTGTCGAGATCGCCCGGCGCATTCAAGCGGAAGCCGCTGCCGGGATTGCCTTCGATAAGATCGCGGTGTTCCTGCGCTCGCCTGCCGAGTACCGGCCGCATCTTGAAGAAGCGTTTCGCCGCGCGGCGATTCCGGCTTACTTCGCGCGCGGGACTTCCCGTCCGGATGCGGCGGGACGCGCGCTGCTCGCGTTGCTGGCGTGTAGAGCGGAGAACTTCTCCGCGCGTCGATTTGCCGAATACACCTCGCTCGCTCAAGTGCCTGACGCCGATTCCCAGCGCGAGCCTGATGCGAGCTGGGCGCCGCCTTCGAGTGAAATGCTCCCGATCGGCGTCGAGCCTGAGCCGGCCCCTGAAGCAGACTTCGGGTCAGAACCGCTGCCGGTCGATCTTGAAAGCGAAGCGAAACTTGAAGGCACGCTTCGAGCACCGTGGCGTTGGGAGCGATTGCTCGTCGAGTCGTCGGTGATCGGCGGCAAAGATCGATGGAAGATGCGCATCGAAGGTCTCGAAGCGGAACTCCGCTTGCGCCGCAAAGAACTGGTCGACGAAGGAGAAGACACTCGCGTCGCGGTTATCGACGGACAGCTCCGTGACATCGGTCACCTTCGCGAATTTGCTCTTCCGTTGATTGATGAGCTTGCCGCTTTGCCCGATCGCGGCAACTGGAAAGACTGGCTGACTCATCTACGCAAGCTCGCGCAAGTAGCTTTGCGGAATCCAGATCGGGTACTCGAGACTCTGGTCGAGCTCGAGCCGATGTCGCCCATCGGTCCGATCGACCTCAACGAAGTCCAGATCGTGCTGACGCCGCGACTGCGAGAACTGGCAGTTCCTCCGCCGCGCCGCCGCTACGGATGTGTCTTCGTAGGCTCGACCGATGCGGCGCGCGGGATGAGTTTCGACATCGTGTTTGTGCCGGGGCTGGCCGAGAAGCTGTTTCCGAGGAAAGTGATCGAGGACCCGATCCTTCTCGATGAACAACGCAGGCGCATAGACAATACCGACTTGCTGACTCAGCACGATCGCATACAATCGGAACGGCTTGCCCTGAAACTGGCCGTGGGAGCCGCTTCCACGCGAGTGCACCTGTCATATCCGCGCATCGACGTTCAGCAGGCGCGCCCGCGCGTGCCCTCGTTCTACGGGCTTGAAGCGCTGCGAGCGTCAGAGGGTCATCTGCCCGGCTTCGATAAGCTGATGCGGCGCGCCGAGCAAACCTCCAGCGGGCGGCTCGGATGGCCGGCGCCGGCTAATCCTGGAGTTGCCATCGACGAAGCCGAATATGACCTGGCGTTGCTCGCCCCCTTGATCGATGCAGACCCGGAGACGGTCGCGGGGACCGCGAACTACTTGCTGTCGACGAATCAACACCTGGCGCGAGCGTTGCGCTCCCGGTCGCGGCGTTGGCTCAAGCGCTGGACTCCAAGCGATGGTCTTGTCGAGCCGGATGACCTCGCTCGCGAAGCTCTCGCCGCGCATCAACTCGGGTCGCGATCGTTTTCACCAACCGCGCTTCAAAACTACGCCGCGTGTCCGTACCGGTTCTTTCTTCAAGCCGTGCACCGGCTTCAGCCTCGCGAAGAACCTGCTGCAATTGAAGTGATCGATCCGCTCACCCGGGGCTCGCTGTTTCACAAGGTGCAGTACCAGGTGTTGACGATGCTCCGCGAGGCAGGCCTTTTGCCTCTCACGCCGAGCACGTGCGCTCGAGCGATCGACCTGGTCGATGATGTGCTCAATCGAGTGGCGTTGACCTTTCAGGAAAAGCTTGCGCCCGCGATCGACAAGGTATGGGAAGACGGGATTAACACGATTCGGGCCGATCTGCGGGAGTGGCTCCGCCGGGCTTCGGAAGCTGAAGACGGATGGGTGCCCTTCAAGTTCGAACTCGGGTTCGGTCTCGCGGATCGCGACCGCGAAGACGAAGACCCGGCGAGCGTTCCCGATCCGGTGCGGCTCGATCTCCACACCTCGACCGTCGAATCAGTAAGCCTTGCGCTCAGAGGCTCGATCGATCTGGTAGAACGCCACGTGAGCGGCAAACTTCGCGCGACCGATCACAAGACCGGAAAGGCACGGGCGAGCGACGGTGTGGTCGTCGGAGGCGGCAAGTACCTCCAGCCGGTTCTGTACGCTCTTGCGTGCGAGCGGCTTCTCGAGGGCTCGGTCGAAGCAGGCAGGCTTTATTACTGCACAAGCGACGGCGGCTTTACAGCAGTAGAAGTGCCTCTCACTGAGATCAGCAGAGCCGAGGGCGGCGATGTAGCTCACATCATCGGCCGCGCGCTTGAAGAGGGTTTCCTTCCCGCCGCTCCTGAAAAAGGCGCGTGCGACTGGTGCGACTATCGCGCGGTGTGCGGGCCTCTCGAATACATTCGGACGTCCAGAAAGCCGGGCGCCGCTTTGTATGACTTGAAACGGTTGAGGGAGTTGCCGTGAAGAAGAGCACGGAGAAACCAAAGACAGACAGCCTCGTCGATCAAGCCGCTCGTGACCGGATTCGCGGCGACTTTGATACGACTCTCGTGGTCGAGGCCGCGGCGGGCACCGGCAAGACCAGTGAACTCGTCGCGCGCATCGTCGCGGGCATCAAGTGCGGGCGGCTGAAGCTCGATAAAATTGTCGCGGTCACTTTCACCGACGCGGCAGCCGGCGAGCTTAAGCTCCGTATCCGAGACGCGATCGAGCAACATCGCCAGGATCAAGATTGCCAGCCCGATGCCCGCGAACTCCTGAATGATTCATTACCGGAGCTCGAGGCCGCGCGCATCGGGACAATTCATTCTTTTTGCGCCGATCTCCTGCGCGAGCGCCCGGTCGAAGCAGGGATCGATCCGCTTTTCGATGTCGCCTCAGAAGACATTGCCCGGCCGTTGTTCGAGCTTGCATTCGATCGATGGTTCGAGCAGCAGCTCGCAAATCCCGGCGAAGCGGTTCGCCGCATTCTGAGAAGAAGGACGCGCCGCGAATACCGGCGAGACCTGCCCGGCATTCTCGCGCGACGCCCGCGCGACGCCGGGCCGAAGCGCACGTTGCGCGCCGCGGCCCGTGAACTAATCGAACGACGTGACTTCCCCGCGCAGTGGCGCCGCAATCCCGAGTTCGATCGCGAGGCAGCCATCGACGCTCTGATAACCGAGATGACTTCGCTTGCCGGGTGGGCCGATGCGGGAACCGCCAATGACTATTTTTTGAAATCGTTGAAGGAGATCAAAGTCTTCGTCGAAGACGTCAAGCGGGTCGAGGATCTTGCCGAACGCGACTACGACGGGCTCGAGGCTTTGCTGACCGAGACGAATCGCGCACGGCACTGGAAGTGGGTGGGCTATGCGTCGAGCAAGCTCAGCTACCCTAAAGATGAATTGCTCGCGCGACGAAATGCTCTGAAGGAAAGTCTTCAGTCGTTCATCGACGAAGCCGGCGCGGATCTGGCGCCTCGGTTGCGCGACGAATTGTGGTCGGTTATCGAGGAGTACGAGCGGCTGAAGGAACGCGCGGGCTGTCTGGATTTTCTGGATCTACTGTTGAAGGCACGTGAATTGGTTCGAGACAATGCTCAGGTTAGAAAAGATCTTCAGGAACGATTCACACACATCTTCGTCGATGAATTCCAGGACACCGACCCGCTTCAGGCCGAGCTGCTGATGTTGCTCGCCGCGGACGATCCGGATGAAAAGAACTGGCGGCAGGTCCGTCCCGTACCCGGCAAAATCTTCATCGTCGGTGACCCCAAGCAATCGATCTACCGTTTCCGCCGCGCCGACGTGGCTCTGTATGAACAGGTGAAGCGGCAAATCAAGGCTACAGGCGGTGAACTGGTTCACTTGAACGTCAGCTTCAGATCGGTGCCCGAGATTCAAGAGGCGGTGAACTCGGCTTTCAGCCGCGTGATGAGCCCCGTTGGCTCCGCCCTGAAACCGGCTCCAGAAGCCGGTTCTGTGGGTAGCACAGACTTCAGTCTGTCGTCGCGTGCTTCCGAAGAACAGTTAAAGACTAAAGTCTGTGCTGCGACTCAGGCCAGCTATGTGCCGCTTTCGCCGCACCGGTCCGGCGTCGATTCTCAACCCGCTGTTGTCGCCTTGCCTGTGCCCGCTCCTTACGGCGACTACGGCAAGGTGGTCGAATGGAAAATCGATGAGACTCTGCCCGACGGTGTAGCCGCGTTCGTCGATTGGCTGGTGAACCATAGCGGGTGGACAGTCACCGAACGCGAGCACCCGAGCGACCGGGTGCCCATCAAGGCACGCCACGTCTGTTTATTGTTCCGCCGCTTTCGCAGCTTCGGCACCGATGTAACCCGCCCATACGTTCGAGCGCTCGAGGCCCGGCGTGTGCCTCATCTGCTTGTAGGCGGAAGCTCTTTCCACTCGCGCGAAGAAGTCGAGGCGATCAGGAACGCCCTCGCCGCAATCGAACGGCCCGACGATGAGCTTGCGTTGTTTGCAACGCTAAAGGGCCCGCTGTTCGCGATCAGCGACGCGCAGCTTCTGGCATATCGTTCCCGGTTTAAGACTCTGCATCCATACAAACAAGTGCCGGAAGATCTGCCCGAACCGCTTGTGGAAGTAGTCGGCGCGCTCGCCGTCTTGCGCGAGCTTCATCGCGGACGCAATCGCCGTCCGGTAGCCGACACCATTGGGCGGCTGCTTGCGACGACGCGAGCGCACGCCGGCTTTGCGAACTGGGCGACCGGTGAACAGGCGCTGGCGAATGTGACTCGGTTGATGGACATGGCGCGGCGAGCCGAGCAGGGCGGGTTGATCTCGTTTCGAGCCTTTGTCGACTGGCTCGACGATCAAGCCGAGAACGGCGAGGCGGGTGACGCGCCAATCATAGAAGAAGGCGCTGAAGGCGTTCGCATCATGACGGTTCACAAAGCGAAGGGGCTCGAGTTCCCGGTTGTGATACTCGCCGATATGACCGCGAAAGAAGCTCGCGAGCCTTCGCGATGGGCTGACACCGAAGCCGGGCTGTGCGTTATGCGACTCGCCGGCTGCTTGCCGCCCGAACTCCAGGAACACGCCGAAGAAGAACTTCAGCTCGAACGCGAAGAAGCCGCGCGAGTGCTCTACGTTGCCGCGACTCGCGCGCGTGATCTGCTGGTTGTGACTGCGGTTGCTGATGAACGTCGCGAGGGCTGGCTGAGCACGCTTGATCCAGCGATCTATCCGCCTGCAACCGCGAGCCTCAGACCTGAGACGAATCATCCGCCGGGGTGTCCGGAGTTCGGACCAGACAATGTTGCGTTTCGTCCGAGCAACGCGTTGCGGCCCAGAGGATCGGTGACGCCGGGATTGCACAAACCGGAAGCGGGCGAGCATCGTGTCGTGTGGTGGGACCCGTCGGTGCTCGATTTAGACCGGCAGGACGAGATCGGCGCGAGATTGAACAAACTGCTGGCGGCGGACGCGGAAGGCAAACGATCCGACCAGGGCATTCGCGATCACGATGCGTGGCAGTCGAAACGTTCGGATGTTCGCGCGCAAGCCGGCAGGCCAAGCATGCGAGTGGTCACTGCGACTGAACACGCCGCCGCAATGCCTCACCCGGTTGAGCCGTTGGCTTCCACGCAACCAACACCACGAGATCAGAGTAAGGTTGAACAGTTGGGCCTCTTCTCGCCGCCGCCGGCTCCTTCGCGGGCTCCTTCGAAAGCAGAGGTAACCGTCGAATCTGTGGAGATCGACTTCTCTCGTCCGCATGGAAAGCGTTTTGGAGTATTGGTTCATTCGGTGCTTTCGGTTGTCGATCTGAATGCCGATGCCAAGAGTGTAACGGAGGTCGCTGAACTCCAGGGTCATCTGCTCGGTTCAACGGCGGATGAAATCACCGCAGCAACCAAAACGGTCGCACGAGCGCTTTCGCATCCATTGATGCGACGCGCGGCCGCGGCTTGGCTCGGCGGCCGTTGCCGCCGCGAGAGTCCGATCGCGATGCAGCTCGAGGACAAGACTTTGGTGGAAGGAATCGTCGACCTGGCGTTTCTCGATGAAGCCGAGTCAGGTGCGTGGACGGTCGTCGATTTCAAAACTGACTTCGAGATTGCAGGACGGCTGGACGAGTATCGGGAACAAGTCGGCTTGTATGCTCTGGCGATCTCGCGGGCAACTGCGCAGGCCGCTAACGGCGTTCTGCTACGATTGTGAATGCATCGTTTCTCTTTGCGGTTCTTTGCGAGCTTTGCGCTTAACGTATACATTCTTTCACGCAAAGTTCGCCAAGGACCGCAAAGCCCGCAAAGCTGAAAGGCTAAACACTCATGAAAGGGAACATCCCAATTCCCGAACTGAACCCCGGTGAGGACATCTGGCTCGCCGTTGTCATCACGTCAGCGCGTGAGATCAGACCGCAGCAAGGGAAGCCCTTCTTTCTCGCCAGTGCGCGAAACGCGAGCGGGGCGATCGCTCTGAAGATTCCCAGCGAACACCTTCAATCAAGCCCGCCGATCACACCGGGGTTGTTCGGAATCGTCGGGCGGCTCGAGATGTTTCAAGCTCAACCACAGTTTGTTGTCTCAGAGCTCAGGCCGATCACCGCCGACAAGTATCGCGAGCTACAAAACGCTGAACCGCTCCTTCCGCGAGCCTTCACCATCGACATCGAAACAATTCCGCTTCCGGCCTACAGACAGAGAGCCGCGCGACGCCTGGAGCGTGCGCTGCAGCTTGGAAAGATGAGTGAGGAACAACAACAGCGATACTTCGAAGATCAGTCAGCCGAGGAGGAGCGTGCTTATGGATTGGGCTCGCTCGCTGCGACCTCGGGGCGAGTTCTGTCGATAGCCGTTCACATCGGACGAATCGCGGGCAGCAATGCAGAAGACTGCGAGCCTAAAGGAAGCGAACATGTTTTTGGCATTGACTCTGACGGGCGGGAACAAAGTGAAGAACAAGCTCTCACTGAGTTTCTCGCCTTGATGCGAAGCTTTGATCCTGACATCGACGAGATCGTAGGTCACAACATCATCGGGTTTGATCTGCCATTCATCTTTCAGCGATGTCTGGTGAACAACATCACAGTTCGGCCGTCTGTTAATATCGCCGAGTTCAACGTGCGAGGCGTCTACGACACGATGCACCGCTGGTGGCTTGGTATGAGGAATCGGGTGGCGCTGGACGACATCGCGTGGGCGCTGGGAATTCCGTCGAGCAAGACGGATGAAGTGGAAGGCAGCCGGGTGTTCGAGTTGTATCAGGCGGGAAGGCTCGCCGAGATTCGAGAGTACAATCTGAACGACGTTCGAGTGACGAGGAAGGTGTATGAACGCCTGGTTGCTGGCTTCGGCAATTGAGGCCGTTGAACGGAAAGCGATCCAACGCGTACAATCTGGTTTGAACATCTTGGATGCAGGGTAACGACGATGTCAGAGTTGGCTGAAAAACTAATTGAGCAGGCGCTTGGTCTTCCGGCGAACGAACGCGCGGCATTTGCCGAACGGCTTCTCTCGAGTCTGGACCCTGAGCTGTCTGAAATAGATCAGCTCTGGGCCAAAGAAGCCGAGGATCGATTGGACGCCTACGAACGAGGCGAGATCGAAGCGATTCCAGCCGAAGATGTATTCAGCGAAATCAAGAACAGGAATCGTTGATGCTCATTCGATTCCTCGCCGGCCCGCAAAGAGTTCTTAGAAGCCGTCTCGCATTACGACTTAAAGGAGCCAACCCTTGGCGATGAATTCGCCGATGAGGTCTGGGAAACAATTTCTCGAATCGCCAGTCATCCTTCCGCGTGGCAGCAACTCTCATCAAGAACACGTCGCTGTTTGACGCGAAGATTTCCTTACGCGGTGATCTATCAGGCGCAGGCAAAATCGATCTTGATCATCGCTGTGATGCACCAGAAGCGACATCCGGATAGTTGGCGAGGACGTGTTAACGAATGAATGGCGATCGGTAAAAGCACGAAATAATTTGTCCACTGTGAATCTACAATATCTAATCGCATTTGTCGGCGGCGGCGCTCTAGGAATTCTCGTTATTTGGCTTGCGCTTCGTCCGCGCATCAAACACGAATACGACCGCGCGAAGAGCGAGTTCGAAACCGAGCGCGCTACGCTGGTCGAGCGGCTTCAGGGCAAGCACGATCAAGCGCTAAAACTCGAAGACGAGCTCAGCGAGTTCAACTCGAGGTTGTCGGCGTTTCAGAAAGACAATGCCGGGCTGCTCGCGCGGATCAGCTCGCTTGAAGCCCAACTCGACGGCGAACGCAAAGCTGCAACCGAGAAGCTCGGGCTGCTCGAGGACGCGCAAGGCAAACTCTCCGACGCTTTCAAGGCGTTGTCGGCCGATGCGCTCAACACCAACAGCCAGAACTTTCTTCGTCTCGCACGCGAAACACTGGGACATTTCCAGGAAACCGCCAAAGGGGATCTCGACACCCGCCAGAAAGCCATCGGCGAACTGGTTCAGCCGCTCAAGGAATCGCTCGACAAGGTCGACACAAAGATTCGCGAGCTCGAATCGACGCGAGCATCGGCCTACTCTTCTTTAACCGAGCAGGTTAAATCGCTCGCCACGTCACAGACTCAACTCCAAAGCGAAACCGCCAACCTGGTCAAAGCGCTTCGATCGCCCACTGTCCGCGGACGATGGGGAGAGATTCAGTTGAAGCGCGTGGTCGAGATCGCCGGTATGGAAAACTACTGTGATTTCGACGAGCAGCCAAGCGTCGCGGGCGAGGACGGGAGGCTCCGTCCGGATATGATCATCCGGCTTCCCCTCGATCGAAACATAGTCGTCGACTCAAAGGCGCCCCTGCAGGCTTATCTCGAAGCGCTTGAAGCGCCCGACGACGAGACCCGGGCGCTAAAACTAAAGGACCACGCGCGGCAGATCAGAACTCACTTATCGAAGCTCGGCGCCAAGGCTTACTGGGAACAGCTTCCACGAACTCCTGAATTTGTTTTCATGTTTCTACCCGGCGAGACATTCTTCAGCGCCGCGCTGGAACAGGACCCCGGCTTGATCGAATTCGGAGTCGACCAGCGCGTCATCGTGGCTACACCCACGACGCTTATCGCTCTCTTGAAAGCAGTCTCTTACGGCTGGCGCCAGGAACGAATGACGGAGAACGCGCAGGACATAAGCAAGCTCGGGCGTCAACTGTATGATCGCTTACGCATTTTGGCCGAGCACTTCTCGGACGTTCGCAAGGGGCTGGATCGCGCGGTCGATTCATACAACAAAGCGGTCGGTTCATTCGAGGGACGCGTGCTGGTCACAGCAAGACGGTTCAAGGAACTGGGCGCGACCACGGGCGAAGACATCGAACCGCTCGAGATCGTCGACCGAAGGGCGCGCTTGCTTGACATCGGCGAGACGGCGCTTATCCCCGGTCTGCTCGATGAAGAAGAAGAGGAGGCCGAGGCCGCGTTGAAGCGGGCCACATTGCCGATTGAAGAATAAGAAATGCAAAAATGCAAAATGCAAATTGCAAAATGCAAATTGCAAAAATGCAAAATGCAAAATGCAAAATGCAAATTGCAAATTGAAAATTGAAAATTGAAAATTGAAAATTTGATCCGGCAAACCGAAAGAGAGGTCCGCGCAAATTTCATTTTTCAATTTTCATTTTTCATTTTTCAATTTTCATTTTTCAATTTTCATTTTTCAATTTGCAATTTGCAATTTGCAATTTGCAATTCTCTTTTCCTACTCTTGAGCATATTGCCTAAACAGATTTGGTTAGCTCCCATCCTCAGCAACAATCGGCAGCGCCTCATCGAGCGCCTGGCGGAGGTGCTCGACGGTCACGGCGCCGGTAGCATTCTTTACCTCGCGGCTTCTCGCCCGTTGCTCGACGTCGTGACCGCTGCGCTGCTCGACGGTGAACACATTCGAGGTGTTTGGGGTACGCTTCCGATATTCCTGTTCCGCGGATTCGCTCGCCATCTGCTCGCGACCGCAATCGATGACGAAACCGATCTGCCTCTCTCTCCACGCATTCCGATCGATCGCGATGAATTGCCTTTGAAGCGCAGCCTGATCTCGCGGGTGATGTTGCGCCTTCTCAACGAAGGTAAGTTGAGGGCGCTTGGGCCGCTCGCACACAGAGAAGGGTGCGTGAACACGGTCGCAAGGTTGATTGGCGAGATTCAACGCGCGGCTAAGTCTCCGGCCGAATTCGCATCAATTGTCGAAGCGCGTGCGCGCGACTTCCATCCGGGCGGCGAAACAGCTTCAGCAATCCCTCGCCAAATCGATTTCGACCGCGAGATAGCCCTGATCTACGCCGGCTATCAAGCTGCGCTCGATCGTTCTCAATTGACCGAAGACGATGCCGATCAGTTGCGCGCACTTGACGGCTTGCGGGGCGAGCTCGACATCAGGACGGTGCGCCTGCCGTGGTTGCAGGAGGTGAAGCTGCTGGTGCTCGACGGCTTCTTCGATTTCACGCCCGCGCAGGGCGAGATGCTGCGATTGCTGATTCCGTCGATACCAAACGTGATCGTCAATCTCAATCGCGATGAGCGCAACGCGGAAATCTTTCGCCCATTCGATGCGACGATCGATCAGCTCAACTCGATCGCCAACTTCGAGACACTAGTTGAAACCGGGGTATCGGCAGTCGCCGGCTCGCTCAGACCGCTTCGCGAACGTCTGTTTAGTTCATTGCCGATGGAGGGCGCGCCCGAGTCGCTGGAGTCACCCGGCGCGGGCGAGAGTAACGTAACTCTTCTGGAATGCAGCGACCGTCAAACGGAGATTCGCGCGATCGCGAAGCGCATAAAGAGGCTCGTTCACCTGGAGAGCTATGAGCTTTCGGAGATCGCACTGGTTGTTCGCGAGCTTGCGTCATACACCGAAGTGATCGCCCGCGTTTTCGGCGAAGAGTTCGTTCCGTGCTCTCTCGACCAGCGAACCAAACTAAGCGACGTGCCCGCGGCGCGCGCCGCGCTGAAGCTTTTCGAGCTGCTGATGAAGCTTGCGCGCGAAGGCGATGCGACACTGAAGGCGAGCGAATTGGCCGGGCTTGTGAAATCGGGTTACTTCCGATTGTCTGAAGCCGAGCTCCGGCCTCTCCGCGAACAATTCTCCCGTGACTATCCGCATCTTCTGGATGTCGACGGATTTCGCAGAGGGCCCTTTGAAACCAATGTCGGGCAATGGGACGCCGATGAACTGGAGAACGTAATCGCTTTCGTTGGGGCTGAGCTTCGCGTAGACAATTGGTTGCGGCGCGCCCAAAAGCTGACGGCTCAAGTGCGTGACCCGGCGGCCGAAGAGCATCTCGCGCCAGACCTCGAAGACGAGCCGGATCCGGATGAGGCCACGTCCGCGCCTGGCGGCGAAACTGCGATAGTGCAAAAGCGGAGGGCCGAATGGGTCGAGGCGGTCGACATTCCGCTTCCCGGTTCCGAGCGAAGGCCGAAACCTGCGCGCGAGCTTCATCCGGCTCTCATCGCGTGGTCCGCGCTGGTGGTTGGCCGTTTTGCGCAATTGATTACCGAACATTCTCGCGGGTCAACGGCGGCAAATGAGCTACGCGATGCGGTGATGCGATTGCTCGATCAACTTCAGTTCGCCGATGAAGTCGGTGGATTGCGCAACCTGGGAGCGCAGGCATCCCGCCTGCCTCTTCCAACGCCAAGCTGGCAGGCAGGATGCCTGCGCTCCCAGGCGGCTGATGAGCTTTCGGACCGGCAGCTTCCGGCGTTGACGCTCGACTTGCGCGGACTTGAAGGTCTTCGCCGCGCCCTTTCAGCCGCAGCACGGAGCATCATAAGTACCGAAGGCCCCGCGAGCCCCGATGACGCGCCCCTGAAAGTTACGCTCGCGGCGTTTCTCGAGGAGACCATGCGTTGCGCGCGTGCGCAGTCGCTGGTGACCAGCAGCCCCGATGCGGGCGGGCTGAAGGTACTGGAAGTTACCGACGTCCGCGGTCTGCGATTTCGCGCAGTGTTCATCGCCGGACTGGTGGAGGGAGGCTTCCCGCTTCGCACGTCTCGCGATTGGATGTATCCGCACGAAGAGCGCGAACAATTGAAGCAATATGGGCTGACGCTCGAGGACATCTCTCCGAATACGCTACTAAAAGAGGAGCATTACTTTTATCAGGCAAGTTGCCGAGCTACCGAACGTCTTTATTTGAGCAGACCCGCGGTGCTTGAAGACGGTTCGGAAACGGTGGCGTCTTACTACATCGAAGAGCTAACCCGCGCGGTCGGCGTCGAGCGAGTCAGAAAGGAAACGGCGCGACGCGACTTCGACGGGCGCACGTTGTTTGAATCGTCGCGTGAATCAGAACTGGCTACGCTTTTGATCCGGCAGGAAGAGCGACTACGCCACACGGCGCAGCGGCGAGGCAACTATCCGAGAGCGATGATCGAGCGCTTGATCTCGGAAGCAAGCGAAAGCGGACTCATCAGCGAACCGGCTCGACGCCGAATTGCAATCGAGCGCGAACGAGGCGGCCTCAGTTTCGGCAACTTCGATGGCGTGGTCGGCGATGCGAGCCTGATCGCCACCCTGCGCAAACACTACGGCGCCGGCCACGTCTTCAGCGCCAGTGAGCTGAGCCTTTACGGCAGGTGCCCGTTCAAGTTTTTCGCCGAGAAAGTCCTCAAGCTGGAGCCTCGCGGCGAAGCGGCTCTCGACCTGACTGCGCTTGATGCGGGAAGTCTTCTCCACGAAACGCTCCGGAGATTCTTCGAGCGTCATCGCGGGAAGCGGCTCGCGGAATGCGATCGCGCCGACCTGCGTCGCGAGCTTAGGGATGTCGCCGATCAGGTCTTTGATGAACATCAGCGCACCGTGCCCCCACTCAATCCTCAGGTCTGGCAAATCGATCGCGAGATAAGAAAGCTGCTTCTTGAACAGGTGCTCGATTATGAGCTGACGATTCAGGAGCAGACGGCAGCAAAGGATGTGCGGCCGACTTATTTCGAGCTTGCGTTTGGGATGCCCGGAGTCGACGCCGACCCTGGCTCGACCGCGAAGCGTCTCGAGCTTCGGCGGCTTTCTGACGATCAAGCCGTAGAGCTACGCGGCCAGATCGATCGCGTTGATGTAGCGCGCGATGGAACGGCTACGGCTTACGACTACAAGTTGTCGAAGGGGGCGGGTCTTGATGATATGACCGAGGGACGCGCGCTGCAGCTTCATATTTATCTCGCGGCGCTCGAGCAGCTCTTCCTGCGGGAGAGTCAAATTGCCGGTGGTGGATATTACACAATGAAGGGAGTCCAGCCGCGCCGAAACGCAGGATTGTACCGGGCCGCGTTCCGTGAGTACACGGCAATTGGCAAGACGACGGCTTCAACGCTTCCGGACCCGGAGTGGGAAAAGGTTCGCGCTCAAATGCAATCGCGCATTTTTGAATTCGTCGATGGAATTCGTGAGGGCCGCTTTGAGGTCAATCCTTCAGCTCCGGACAAGTCGTGCCCGCATTGCGACTATTCAGCGGTGTGCCGATACGAGAGATTTAGAATACAGAGGAAGCAGGATGGCGAACGAGGAGGCGCCACAGAGTTGAAGAATTGAAGAATTGCAAATTGCAAATTGCAAAATGAAAATTGCAAATCGCAAATTCATCGCCGAACAAAGTCTCTCAATTTTTATTCTCTAAATTTGCAATTTTCATTTTGCAATTTGCAATTTGCAATTTGCAATTTGCATTTTTTCATCTTGCAATTTGCAATGCCCCTTGTATTTGCATGCTTCTTCACCCTTTCACAACATGGAACCTTCACGTGACAAACCACGTCGCGAACTCAAGCCCGAGCAGCAGATCGCTGCGCACACGCTCGATCGTCACGTCGCTGTGACTGCCGGGCCGGGCGCGGGCAAGACTACCGTACTCGTCGAACGTTACCTCCACATTCTCCGAACGCAAGACATCAGCGTAGATCAAATCGTCGCGATCACTTTCACCAATCGCGCGGCTAATGAGATGCGCCAACGGTTGAGAACAGAGCTGGACAAGCTGCTCTGGTCAGCCGCACCCAACGAGCGCGCGAAGTGGATGCGCCACAAACGCACGCTCGAGGGCGCGATCATCACGACTATTCATGGCTTCTGCGCGCGGCTGCTTCGCGAGTTCCCGGTCGAGGCTGACATCGATCCGCAGTTCGCGCTGCTGGACGCTCATCAATCGGCGATGCTGGAAGAAGC
This sequence comes from Blastocatellia bacterium, assembly GCA_035607285.1. Taxonomy (GTDB): domain Bacteria; phylum Acidobacteriota; class Blastocatellia; order UBA7656; family UBA7656; genus Onstottus_A. Next base: position 51,477 of record DATNBZ010000143.1, read on the forward strand.
GGTTGTCGAAGAAACCCTAACCGAGTTCATCAGCGCCGATCATCACGCGATAACCGAACTGACCGCAGGAGTCGGGAGACCAAGGCTCGCGCGCGGCCTAATCGATATCTATCGGTCGATGCGCAATCAGGGTTTGACGGTCGAACGTCTTCAGGCTCTGGTCGAGGACAGCCATACGACGGTTGACGACTACCAGAAAGCGGTCGAGGAATTAAACCTGAAGATGCGCGAGTTCATCCAGACCGTTGGGCTTTCGCCGGCAGCGGATGACAAACGCCGCGATGCGAGCTTACTCTGGCCCGTGCTTCACGAGACGTTGATGACTGCGCCGGATTCGTCATCGCCCCCTGAGTTTGTGGAAGTCATTCAAAGATTTCGCGCGGCGACCCGGCCGGCATCCCAGGTCAAGATTCGCGATCTGGTCAAGGAGCTTGACGACCTTATCTGGAAGGACAAACCTGGCCCTCTTGGCGGCTCGATTCCGCAGAAGTTTTTCGATCTGCACGCGCGCAGATACGCAGCCGCGCTGATCGACATTGTTAAGTCGATCGAGCGCAGGCTGGATGACGAGAAGCGTCGAAGGTCGGCGCTTGATTTTGATGACCTGCAGGTGCGCGCTCTCAGGCTGCTCGACCAGCGCCCTGAGGTGTTGCGCCGAACATCGGGCCGATATCGATTCTTTCTCGTCGATGAATTTCAAGACACGAACAGTCTCCAGCGCGACTTGATGGCGAGGCTCGCGCTCGGAAGTAGCACAGACTTCAGTCTGTCTGGTACGGAAAGCGAGCAGCAGGCCAACAGACTGAAGTCTGGGGTACGCGCGAATCTTTTCATCGTCGGCGACCGCAAGCAATCGATCTACGGGTTCCGAGGCGCCGACGTGGATGTGTTTCGCGAAATGACGGCTCGAATCCAGGCGCAGGATGGCTTGCCGATAACCCTGAACCGAAACTTCCGCAGCCAGCGTCCGCTGATCAGCGCTTTCAACTACTTGTTCGACCGGATATTCGAATGCGAGCGCGAGGCGCCCGCCGGGAAGCCGGAGCTCGACGAGCTTGGCTACGTCGAGCATGAAGCCAGCATCTCGGCGCGCGAAGACGAAGACACGCCGCCGCTCGTCGAGTTGCTGATCGACGTCAGGCCGGGTAGTAACGAAGCCATTCGCTTGTCTGCCGGCGGCCAAGAGCAACGAATGAATTCGTTATTACAAAGCGACGTTTCAATAGACCGGCGTTCGAAGCAGAAGCCTCGCGAGCGTGACGCCGAGCAGTTGGCCGAACGGATTCTCTCGATCGCCGGCAAAGATTCGATCAGCGACAGAGGCGAGACCCGGCTCGTCCAGTATCGCGACATCGCCCTGCTCTTTCGAGCGATGACCGAAGTTCACATTTACGAAGCGGCTTTCCGGCGCACGGGGGTGCCTTACATTACTGTCGACGGCAAAGGCTTCTATGCGCGCGAAGAGATCACCGACTTCATCCAGCTTCTTCGTTTCCTCGACAACAAAACGGACGAAGTTGCGCTTGCCGCGGTTCTGCGTTCCCCGATTTGCGGTTTGTCAGACGACAGTTTGTTGGCGCTTCGCTGCGCGCCAATCGCGGACGGACGCGACGTGCCCGGCTCGCGAGGCAGGGTTCGATCTCTGCTGACAGCGCTTGGCGAGCACGAATCCACCGGTGCCGTCGATCGAGCCGAACGACCGGTGCTCGACCGCGCCCGCGCGCTGCTGGGCGAGTTGATGCGACGATCCAAGCGATCGCGAGTGTCCGAGCTTCTGAGATTTGCAGTCGAGGCCTCCGAGTATCGCATCGTAGCGGCGGCGACTTTCGACGGCGGACAGCGGCTCGCGAACCTCGAGAAGCTGTTCACACTGGCGGAGCGGTTCGAAGGCTCCGGCGCCTATATGATTCGTGATTTCGTGCGGTTCGTCCGCGATTTCGAGGAATCAGGCGGCCGCGAGAGCGAAGGGCAGATCGACGATTCGGCGGACGCGGTTCGGTTGATGTCGATCCACCAGTCGAAGGGCCTCGAGTTTCCGGTGGTGATAATTCCAGATCTTCATCGTCTACCTGATAACCGGCGCGCCTGGTGGGCACTCGACCGGCATCGCGGATTGACATTGAAGGTGCCCGACGGAACGGGCAGGCTTGCCGCGGGCTTCGCGTTCGCGGAATTCACCGAACGCGCAAAGACGCGTGAAGAATTCGAGAGCATGCGATTGCTTTATGTCGCGGCCACGCGCGCGCAAGACCGGTTGATGCTGTCGGGCGCGGTGAAGGATCTCGGGAGTATGCGTAGCTCGTGGCTCGCGGGGGTTTGCAAGGCGCTCCAGATCGGCAAAGATTCCGCCGGCAGCATCATCGCTCCCGCCGAAGACGTGCTGGTGCAATTGACGTTGAACCTGGTCGACGCAGCTCGCGGAGAAACGGCGCAGCGCGGCGAACAAATAGAAGAGGATCTGCCCGCGCCGGCCGATGAGCGTTTGCCGCTTCTCGCGCCGATCCCGCCCAGGCGCACAAGTGGGCTTCATCGCTTCAGCGTTACTCAACTCCTGAACTACGACCGGTGTCCGCGCCAATACTATTTCGATCGAGTGCTGCACACGCCCAGCGAAGATGAAGTCGCGGTTTGGAACAACGCGGATGCACCCGAGCCGCCGGCGAATCTGACTGCGACGCTTCGGGGCGCAGTGATACATAGGTTCTGCGAGGAGTTTCGCGAGGGTGATGAAATTCACTCTTGTCTGAGGGCCAGCTTCGATTACGTGCTGCTGCAGCGAGCGGCCCAACTTGGCGACCGAGTTTCCGAGATTGATATCGAGCGAGCGCTTCACGAGTTGCTGCGCCTTGCGCAGAACTATGTCGGAAGCAACGTCCGGCAGCGTATCGAAGCCGCTCGATCTCTCAACGATCACGTTTCACGCATCACGCATCAGGTCCCCTTCGGAGTGTTGAGTGAGCAGCGCTTTCGCTTACGGCGACCGCTCGGGATCCTGACAGGAACCATCGACAAGCTGATCGTCTGCCCAGCAGTGGACGGCGACGGTATCAACGTTGAAATCATCGACTTCAAAACCAATCGATTTCGAGGGAAGAAGATCGCCTCCGGCAAAACGCTGAAAGGTGACGCGCACAACCAGGGACAACTGTCATTGGATTTTCTCGCGCAAGAATCGGGCGAGACGAATCGCGACCTCCTTGTTCAAGCTGAGGTCGAAGCGACGGCCATTGACTACCACGCCCAGATGCAGGCCTACGCCCTCGCCGCTCGCGAACTGATCCCCGGCGTCGCAAGCGTGCGGGTGGCGCTTCACTTTTTGGATCCGGATGTCGAGGTGAGCTTGCCGGAGGCGCTGCTCGATCATGAAACATGTGCTAAGACAATTGATGCCACGATGCTGAGGATTGTCTCTTCCTCCTCACCCGAGGACTTCCCACCGCAACCCGCGGATCACTGCCGCGCCTGCAGCTTCAAGGAGTTGTGCCCGGCAGGAAGGCGATGGCTCGCCAGGTAAGACACTGAGAAGATTTTGAAACGGCTTTCCAAGCGCCGTGACGCCACAGGGTCGCGCAGTTAGAATCATGGGCGACCGAGGGGTTAACCCATTAGCAGAGAGGACATGCTATTAACCAAGTTTCGATTTGGTTCTTGACGTGTTGCCATCCTGATTCATATGATGCAGATAGCTCTTAGGCTAGGAGGCTTAATTGTGGTTTTACCGAATGCAATTCGCGGTGCCCAAGACGACTGGGAGCGACAGTGCTTCGTACTATTCCGCCAACTATGCGCCAAAGACGATGTCCTTATCCGCTCTAAGGCTATTGCAAGGAACAAAGATTTGAACCATGTCAGGGATCAAATGTATTCGTGGCCTCCGTATCCAGGCAGAGGCCCTCGCGATATGCGGGTCTCCCTGCAGGTCGCCGAAGCCTTTGTCGAACTGGGCCTAATCGAAATGACGGAAGACAATCTGCGCTCTACTCTTTTTGAGGCGCGCTATCGCTTATCATCTCAAGGCGAACGCCTGTGCCGACAAGTATCTTGGGATAGCGGCAATAGCGCAGATCAGTTTCAGGAACTCAAGAAGAGCGTGAATCTACCACGACTGCCAGAGAGTCGGCTGGCCCGCGCCGTGAAAGCGCAACGCAAGCGCCAGCGGAGTTAGTTGACGCTTTTCGGAGGATCTCGTTCGTTATTGCTCGTCTCGTGCTTCGAGCTAAGAGAGGAATGAATGAGCAGCACAACGATACCCCAGAAAACAGATATTGGCTGGGTGGTTGACGTCCCGAACGAGATTGCGCAAGCGCTTCGTGTTGCCGAGGGCTCGATCGCTCTCCTCCACGCAAACGAAGGTCGCCTCGAAATCGAGATATTACCGCCGCCATCCAAAGAATTGGTGGAATCCGTTCGTCAGACCTACGAGCAATTCAAAGAAGCGTTCGATGAAATGAAGCGTCTTGGTGACTGACGAGACCAAATACCTTTCTTATTCTGACGCTGCGCTGATTCATATTCTGTTGATGCGCTTGTCTGGAGAAACTCTCTACGGCGTATTTGATCGGGATTTGGTTGAGTCAGCCCTCGCAAGGCCGAGACATGCAGCGGCTTACGAAAACGCCGACTTGATCCGTCAAGCCGCCACTCTCTGTTACGGATTAATCAAGAATCATCCTTGGGTTGGTGGTAACAAGAGGACTGCGACGGCCATCACCAACGAGTTTATGAAGCTCAACGGGAGCAGGATAGTAGCACTGACTGGCGAGGTCATTGAGCTTGCGTTAGCTATTGAGGGAGAAGCATACCGCGTAAACGAGATCGAATCATGGCTGCGTCAGCATTTCGCTGCGTTACCGTAGATACGCGTCCATCTTCGAAGCCACGTTTCTTGACGGTCATCAATCAATTCATTGTATAATCGCCCAAGCCCCGGAGGAGATACCACATGCGTTCAATCTGGAAAGGTCACATTCGTTTCTTGCTTGTTGCAATTCCCGTTCGCGTGTACAACGCGATTGAAACCTCTGAACAGATTCACCTCAATCAGCTTCACAAGGACGACTTCGGTCCTATCGCTTACGACAAGCGGTGCAAGAAGTGCGGCAAAGTCGTTACCAAGGACGACATCATCAAGGGCTATCAGTACTCGAAGGATCAATACGCGATCATCGAGCCCGACGACATCGCAAAGGTGAAGCTGAAAACAACCAAGGTCATCGACATAGTGGGCTTCGTCGACGCCGCGGAAGTCCCGCCGATGCTTTATGACTCGCCTTACTTTGCCGGTCCGGACGGCGAGGTCGGAGCGAAGACTTACGCGCTGCTTCGCGAGGTATTGAAGGATACTGGCAAGGTCGGGCTCGGCAAAGTCGTGCTCCGCGACCGGGAAGACTTCGTCGCCATCGCGCCGCAGGGCGATGGACTGGTGCTCTACAAACTTCGATATCCGAAAGAAGTCAGGAAGATCACCGAGGTACCACAACTCGAACCTCAGGAGATCGATAAGAACGAGTTGAAGCTCGCGCACACGCTGGTCGATCAGATGGTGACCTCGATAGGCGAGATCGAGATGCGCGATCGCTACAGCGAAGCCCTCAAGGAAATTATCGAAGCCAAGATCGAGGGCAAAGAAGTGGCCGGCTTCGTCGAAGAAGAGCAGCCCACGGTCGACATCATGACCGCGCTCAAGGAGAGCATAAAACAAGCCCAGCGCAAACCGATGGTCAAAGCCACAGGCAAGACCAAGAAGCAGGAAGAGAAGCAGGAAGAAGTGGAGGAAGCAAAGCCGAAGAAGGCTCGCAAGAGCAAGGCTTCGTAAGCCAACGGCTGAGCTTCACGAGATGGCCAAGAAGGACACCAAGATTCTGCGGTTCCCCGCCCCGGCGCCGTCGAAGGCAGATTACCAACGGGTCAAGTCGACCTACACCGTTCAGGACATCAAACAGTTGTTCGGTCTGAGCGAACGGCTGGTTCGCCGCTGGACCGAAGAGGGCGTCGTCCCGCCGGCGACGGCTTCCCAAACCGGCGAGCCGGTCTACGACTTTCGCGCGCTGACCCAGTTTCGCCGCGTGCGCGAGCTGCGAGCACAGGGACTGACGCTCAAGCAGGTCGAGGCAGAGCTGCAGGGTCAGATGAACCTGTTCAAGCCGGCCCACTCGCGAGTCGCGCGGCTGCTGAGCCCTTTTGAAGAAGCGCTTCTCCTCCATGAACGCGGCGATGAAAAGGCGTCACAGTTGTACCGCGAGGCGATATCGGAGGGCGATAACCTCGCCGACGCCTATTGTAATTTAGGTATCCTTGAGGCCGAGCAAGGCAAAATGCCAAAAGCGCTTGATTGCTTTGCGTTAGCGCTGAAGAATGACCCGCGGCACGTCGAGGCCCATTACAATCTCGCTAACCTCTATTTCGATGCAAACGATCTGAAGCTTGCGAAGCTGCATTACGAGACCGCGGCAGAACTCGAGCCGGGGTTCTCACCGCTTCACTACAATCTCGCGCTCGTCTATTACAGGCTGGAAGATTTGGATGGCGCCTGCGCAGCACTCCACAGGTACAAGGAATTGGCGCCCGAGGATCATGAGATGAAAGCCATCGACGAGTTGTTGAGCTGGCTCGACCAGGCCCGCGATATCGACCGCAAAAGGCGCGGACTGACCTAGTGCGCTCAAGTCGATAAAAATGCAGGGACGCCCCTCCGTGGGCGGCCCTCTTTGGAGGCCCGCTTCGTTTGCCAATGAGGGGCGCCCACGGAGGGACGCCCCTACATGTGTTCATCAGATTTTGGGGACCTTGAGGAGATTAGCCATGGCTCGAACTTTTTCCTCGCGTAAATCCTGGAAAGATAAGCTACACAATCAGGATCATTCAAAGGTAATCGAAATCTCGGCTCGCATGGTCAAACGATTTGGGCGAGGAACGATGCTCATCCCTAAACCACTCGATGTCGATGCGCTCATTAGAAAAGTAAAAAAGGGAAAGCTGCTTACCGTTTCTGAAATCCGATCAAAGCTCGCGAGAGATAACAAAGTCGATACGACTTGCCCGCTCACAACGGGCATATTCGTTCGCATCGTTGCCGAAGCCGCGGAAGAAGAATTGCGCGACGGCAAGAAGCGCGTTACGCCCTATTGGCGAGTGATCAGAGAGGACGGCAGCTTGAACGAGAAGTTTCCGGGCGGCGTGAACTCACAAGCGAGGCGGCTGAAGGAAGAAGGACATTCGATCTTGCCAGGTCAGGGCAACCGGCCTCCGAAGCTACAGGATTTCGAGAAAGCGCTAATGCGACTTTGACCTCGCTGCGATCTTTCAGATCGTCTTAGCGAGATGGGCAACCGCTGATTCTCGCTGCATTCCGTGCGCTGATCAGCGCAGATCGGCGAAACGTAGTCAGCGCAAATCAGCGGTTCCTCTTCTGCCGCAAGGATGCCCAGTCTCCAACTGAACCAGCTCTTCTTGACTCAACTCGCGCCGTACTTCTGCAAGACCTTCGCGGTCGCATTGGCCTTGTGAAACGTCGTGTGATGCATTGGCGTCTTGCCGTTCATATCCCGCGCGTTCACATCGGCGCCATGTTCAATCAGCATTTCAGCAATCGCGGCTTGATTCGCATGAGCGGCGGCGTGCAACGGAGTCGTTCCCCAGTGCTCGTTTCTGTTGTGCGAGTTCACGTCCGCTCCGGCGCTCAAGAGGAAGGCAACCATCGTTTGATTGCCCTTCCACGTGGCACAGTGCAGCGCAGTCGAGCCATCACCATCGCGAGCCTCAATCAAGCCCGCGTCTCCTGACAACAAGAGCCTCGCCTTTTCGACATCACCCTTCTTGGCCGCCTTGATCATCTCCTTGGTCGCATCAGGCATCGGCGCTGGCCCTCCCGAGCAGGCAAAGCGGATAGATTCTCTTCGCGCTTTGAGTCTAATATCGTTTGGTGCGCAAGAATCAATCTTACTTAATTACCACTTAATTACCAGGGAGGCGCAAATTGACGCGTGATATCGCACCACTAGACAAACCGGACGATGAGGAAACGCTCGACCCGAAGGACTGGAAGGAGATTCGCGAGCTAGGTCATCGCATGCTCGACGACATGCTCGATTACCTTTCGACGGTGCGTGATAAGCCCGCATGGCAACCGGTTCCGCAAAGCGTGAAGACTAATTTGATGCAACCGCTCCCGACTCAGCCAACTGATCCCGCGGTCGTTTATGAGGAGTTCGTCGAGAGTGTTCTGCCTTACACTAATGGGAATCGGCATCCGAGATTTTGGGGATGGGTTCAAGGCAACGGCACAGTTTTGGGAATGCTTGCCGACATGCTGGCGTCTGGAATGAACCCTCACGTGGCTGGATTCGACCAGGCCCCCAAGCTGGTCGAGCAGCAGGTGCTCGCGTGGCTGACCGAGTTGATGGGAATGCCCGCGGAGACCAGCGGGATTCTTTTGGGCGGCGGCTCGATGGCGAACATCACCGCGCTTGTTGTAGCTCGCAACGCAAAAGCAGGCTTCAACGTTCGCGAGCTGGGGCTCCAGGGAACCGGCCAAACCAAGCTCCTCATGTACGGCTCGACTGAAACGCATGGCTGGGCGCAGAAGGCCGCCGAGCTATTGGGGCTCGGCAACCGAGCATTTCATCGCATCGCAATCGATTCGGATTTTCGCATTAACATCGACGCGCTTCGACAAGCTGTTGATGAAGACAGGCGCGCCGGACACCGGCCGTTTTGTGTAATCGGAAACGCAGGCACTGTAAACACGGGCGCGATCGACGATCTCGTTGCGCTCGGACAATTCTGCCGTGAAGAAGATCTGTGGTTTCACGTTGATGGAGCATTCGGAGCCTTGGCAAGAATAGCGCCTTCGCTGGCGCCGCTCGTTGCAGGCATCGAGCAGGCGGACTCAATTGCTTTTGATCTTCACAAGTGGATCTACCTGCCGTTCGAAGTTGCCTGCCTGCTTGTACGCGACGCACAAGCGCAACGCGACGCGTTCACAATGAGACCAAGTTATCTCGCCGAAACATCGAGAGGCGTGATAGCGGGCGGACTACCTTTCGCGGAGCGCGGGCTCGAGCTTACGCGCAGTTTTCGCGCGCTCAAGGTGTGGATGTCATTGAAGGCTCACGGCGTGAATGTTTTCGCGCGGCTGATCGAGCAGAACGTAAGCCAGGCGCGCTACCTCGCCGCGTTGATCGAGGCTGAACCTGACCTCGAACTTCTAGCGCCAATGCCGCTAAACATAGTGTGTTTCAGATTCGCCCCGCGTGAAGCGGCCCCCGAAACGCTCAATCAAGTGAACGAAGAAATCCTGTTGCGAATTCAGGAGAGCGGACTGGCTGTGCCTTCAAGCACAACCATCGATGGAAAGTTTTCACTTAGAGTAGCCATCACCAATCACCGAAGCAGAAAGGAGGATTTCAATATGCTGGTTGAAGCAGTCTTAAGGATCGGACACAAGATTGCGGCGGAGTCACGAGTTTGACAGATTTCCGCGTGGTATTCTTGGGCGCTCACACCCTGCAATGAGCGAGCCCTTTCTTCTCCAGATACCGTTGGTGATATTCTTCCGCTTCCCAAAAGCGTGAAGCCGGAGTGATCTCAGTTACGATCTCGCGCGCGTACTTTCCGGAGGCTCCGAGCCTCTCTTTCGAAGCTCGTGCCGCGGATTCCTGCGCCGGGTTGTGAAAAAAGATTGCCGAGCGATACTGCTCGCCGATGTCGGGGCCCTGACGGTTGAGTGTGGTTGGATTGTGAACTTCCCAAAACAAGTCGAGCAATGCTTCGTACGATACGACGGCCGGATCATACGTTACCTCGACCGCTTCTGCGTGCCCGGTGCTCCCCGAACACACGTCTTTGTAAGTCGGGTTGTCGAGAGCGCCACCGATGTATCCGACCCTGGCCGACGTGACGCCGTCGACTTCACGAAACGCGGCTTCAACACCCCAGAAGCAGCCGGCTGCGAACGTTGCGATTTCCATATTCCTCCTAACTCTTCTTAACACCGGAAACGCGAGAGGATGGCGGCGCACTGTAGGCTGACCATCAGCGACCCGCCCCTCACGAGATCGTGTGAAAACGTTCACTTTCACAGAGTCTCTCACGAGGTGGGAATGCGAGCTTGCTCACACGGTCATAACTTCCTTTTCCTTGTGCTCTGAGAGCTCATTGATCCTCGTGATGTGCTGGTCGGTCAGCTTCTGAACCTGGTCCAGTCCGTCCTTCTCAGCGTCTTCTGAAATCGTCTTGTCCTTTAGCAACTTCTTGATGTGATCGTTTCCATCGCGTCGCACGTTGCGAATCGCAGTGCGATGTTCCTCTGCGATTTCGTGGACGATCTTTACCATCTGCTTTCGGCGTTCCTCGGTGAGCGGGGGGATCGGGACGCGGATAAGCTTGCCGTCATTCGACGGGTTTAAGCCGAGTTCAGACGCCCGAATCGCCTTCTCGATATTAGCCAGTTGCGTGGGATCGAAAGGTTGCACGGTAACCAAAGTCGGTTCGGGCACGTGCATAGTCGCAACCTGGTTGAGCGGCATCGCGGTGCCGTAGTACTCGACGGTAATGCCGTCGAGCAAGCTGACGGATGCGCGTCCCGTGCGAACGGTGGCCAGCTTCTTTCGCGAGTCCTCGACTGCGGAATCCATCCGTTTGCGCGCGTCGTTGACGATATCTTTGATCTCCATCCGAACCTCCGCTGATCTTGAG
>DATNBZ010000148.1:0-5594 GCA_035607285.1 Blastocatellia bacterium
CGTCGGCTTCCGAACTATAAACATCGCACCCCTACGGGATTGCCGGGCGGTACGTCGAGGCCGGCATTCCGGGTTCACCGCTCAGCGGTTCATATCGGGCGAGATCGTCCATCCACTTAGGGTTGTTTGCGGGATTGGCGAAGAGCGTTGCTACGCTTTCCTGCGACCGGTTGACGTCGAGTTCAACGATGCTCTTCACTACTCGCCTGGTTCCGCCGCACCATCAGGTTAGCAACATCCGTGGGAAACCCGTCAAGCCTGCGTTCTCCGAGACTGTGTAAGAACGCAATGTTCGTAGTCCGGCATTCACGCGGAAGTTCGTAATTCAGCGTAAATGCAGTTACAAACTTCCGCCTGAAGGCCGGACTACGAACATTCACACAAGTCTCATCCCTCACTGGAGCGGCTTTGCGGTCACGCTGGCGATGTAAGCCTCCATCCCATCCTCGGACCCTTTGCGAAACTTATATAGCGTCGCCAGCGATTTCTTCCAGCCCTCGCTTGCCGTCTTGGCTTTAGCGTCCGTCGAGGTGCCAGCGTAAGCCACAGCTCGCGCCAGCGCATCGATCATTCGGTCGGTAACGTCATTAACTTTGTCCGTCAACGCCTTACACTCAGGTGTCGCCTGCTGCTCGGCAGTACTGCACTTGGCGGACATTTCCTGGCTCAGTTTGTCGTATTCCGCGAGACGATAAGCCTCCGCCAGGAGAGAGTAAACCTGAGGCACCTTCTTGTAGTCGCTTTCGGACTTTGCGGCGGCGATGAGTGCTTTCGCAGCTCCCGCAGGATCGGTCTCCAAACTCAAAGCGCCGACGATGTAATTGAGACTGGCCAGAAGCAGGTCCTTGTTCGGCAGCGGCTTGCCTGCCTCGAAAGTTTTGCCGGCATTCACCAACTCGATTGCCTTGCGCGCGTAGCTGACAGCATCGGCGCTGTTAGTTTTGCGGTCGTTGCCGGTCAGGCTTAATCCTGTCGTGGCCAGGCTGGCCAGCACGCTCAGGTCGTCAGGAGTTTTGGCGACAACCGGCTTGCAGAGCGTGAACGCTTCGGCCTTATTGTCCTTCAGCGCCTGGCCGCATTGAACGCGCGGCAGCCTGTCTTCGTAGCCGGCCACGTACTTTTTGACGTACTGCAAATACTGATCGTCCGGAGTGGGATACTTGGTGATGAACTCCTTGCCGATTTGATATGCGGCTGCCTGATCGTCTTTGACCTTTTCAACAAAACTTCTGTATAGCGCATTGCGCGCTTCGTCCTGATTAGGAATTGCCGCGGCTAACACTGGCAGAGCGAGCATCACCAGCACAGTAAATAGAATGCTTACTTGCTTGAACTTTTTCATCGGTTGTTCTCCTCCAGCAACCACAATCAACTGCATGTTAACGCATAGGTGTTTTGGGAGTCTAACGTAGGGTCACCAACCCTCGGCGTCCTCGGCGTCCTCGGCGTCCTCTGCGGTTATTCTTGATCAATGTCGGTGATCAGCCGCAGAGGACGCCGGCAAGTAAGCAGCAAACCAGCGTTGAAACCAATAATCGGCATCCCGAGACTTATTTCAACGCAAAGACGCCAAGAACCGCAAAGCTCGCTATATTTTTGGCGGTCATTGTATCACTGAACTACGGAAAACCGCTGGGAGGCTTTAGCTTGCTTACCCAAGTGAGACGCTTACCACTTATGATCTGAAGCCGATCCCCGCATGAACTTGATGGATGGTTTATACTCGCCTACAAAAGTCGGGGGCCGGCGCGTGAGAATCGCGAGGCCGTCTCCACCTTTTCGCGCTCTGCCCGCTTTGCGGTTCTTTGCGTCTTTGCGTTGAGTATGTTCATTCCGATCACGGAGGTCATCAAACAAATGCGTAGAAGAAACCTACTCAAAGGAATCGGAGTAACCGTTCTTCAATTCGTCTTTCGCCCAGCCTTAGCGTTGCCGTTCGGACTCAAGCGCTCTGTCATTCATCGTGTGCGCCCCTCCGATCCCTTGTGGCCCAGCGCCGCCAGTTGGGCAAAGCTCAAAGCGCAGGTCGGCGGCAACCTGATTCAACCTCGCGCGCTGTTCGCTGATTGCCAGACTGACGCTAACGGCGAAGCTTGCGCGGAAGTGCGGAAGAGTATTCGCAATCCTTTTTACATCGGTGACCAGCCGGCCGGCACAGAGGTCTCGGGATGGCTCGACGCGTGGACTCCCGCGCCCAGCGCTTACGCGGTCCGTGCGCGTAACGCCGCCGATGTAGCCGCCGCAGTCAACTTCGCTCGCGAAAACAATCTGCGTCTCGTAGTCAAAGGCGGCGGGCACAGCTATCTAGGAACATCCAACGCCCCGGACTCTCTGCTGGTCTGGACGCGCGCGATGAACAAGGTCACTGTGCACGACGCGTTTGTCGGGCAAGGCTGTAAGGCGCGCACCTCAGCCGTCCCCGCGGTCACCGTCGAAGCCGGAGCGATGTGGATCGACGTCTATCACGCGGTTACCACCGAAGCCGGCCGCTACGTTCAAGGCGGCGGCTGCACGACGGTGGGCGTAGCCGGTCTCATTCAAAGCGGTGGCTTCGGTTCTTTTTCGAAGGGCTTCGGCACCGCGGCCTCCGGACTCCTCGAAGCCGAAGTGGTCACCGCCGACGGCAGAGTTCGCATAGCCAACGCCTGCACGAATCCCGATCTTTTCTGGGCGCTCAAAGGAGGAGGCGGCGGCAGCTTCGGAGTTGTCACCAAAGTCACTTTGCTCACGCACGAGCTGCCCGAGTATTTCGGATATGCAGGCGGAAGAATCAAGGCTCAGTCGGACGCGGCGTTTCAACAACTGATCGCCCGCTTCATCAGCTTCTATCGAGAGAGCCTGTTCAATTCTCACTGGGGCGAGTCAGTTTCGATTGGGCCGGACAACACGCTCAGGCTCAATATGGTATGTCAGGGTCTCGACAACCAGCAGGTAGCTAACGTCTGGAAGCCCTTCTTCGATTCAGTCAAGAACTCAAAGGACCTCACCGCCGCCGACCTCGAAGCGGGTGCAGGACGCGCTCGGCATTGGTGGGATATCGCCGACCGCAAACGCAGAGGCAACGACTCAATGATCAGCGATTCGCGGCCCGGCGCTCCGGCGACGCACGCGTATTGGTCGGGAGACCAGGGGCAGGTAGGCGCTTTCCTGCACGGCTACGATTCGCTTTGGCTGCCCGCGTCGCTCCTTGAAAACAGTCAGCAATCGCGTCTCGCAGACGCGCTGTTTGCGGCGAGCCGCCAAAAGAAAGTCGAGCTGCATTTCAACAAAGGAATCGCCGGCGCGCCCCCCGCAGCCGCTGCGGCCACGCGAGACACGGCTACAAACCCGGCGGTAGTAGATGCGTTTGTTTTAGTGATCATCGCCGACGGAGGCTTGCCCGCCTATCCCGGCCTGGCCCGCCCCTCGACGAGCCCTGCTCCTAACCCTGCGGCAAGCTCTGGGGTGAATTCCGCGGCGAACTCCGTGGTGAACCCTCCGATGAATCTGGACTTCGCGCGCGGCAACGCACACAAGATCGACCTTGCAGCGGCAGAGCTGCGCAAGATAGCTCCGAACGCGGGGTCTTATGTATCAGAGAGCAACTACTTCAACGCTTCATGGCAGAAGGAGTATTGGGGAACGAATTATCCAAAGCTGCGAGCGATCAAAAAGAAGTACGATCCTGAAGGTTTGTTCTTCGTCCACCACGGCGTCGGCAGCGAAGATTGGACCGCTGATGGCTTCACGCGAGTAGCGAAAGGCTCATGAACCTCCATCTTTGGCGATCCGGTTTTGTGTTGTTCGCGCAACCCCGACGGGGTTGCACCTCTCAGCCCAGGGTTGCGGTACTCCGCTACCCTGGGTACGTTGCCACCAACGCACCTTCGATCAAAAAGCGCGGCGCGATTGGGCGTCACAACCCCACAGGGGTTGTGACATACGCACTTCGCTCAACAGGACGTCCCGGTTGATTGTTCAGGTTTGAAGCAACACAGCCGCAACCCCTTCGAGGTTGGTCCGGCCCGAACTGGAACCCAAGGTAGCCGAGGACGGCAACCTTGGACTTCAAGACGCAATCCCGTTGGGATTGACTGGGTCACTCTTGAATTACTATCGACATGTAGAACTCTACCTCAATTCCTTATTCAGAATATTCGCCAGCCGAGCGCCGGCCAGCGCCACTCGTTTCTCACACATGGAACCAACAGCATCGCGGTACTTTTGCGTTATCGGCAGCCCTTTGGTGCTCACTCCGATTGGAGGATTCATGTATGCGGTCTTCTTAGCATCCGTGAAACTGTCTACTACCCATTTGTCGGCATCCATATTTTGCGCTGCCTCTACCCTCGCCTTTGGAAGCCGGTTTCCAACTTTTATTGCCGCCGTCACGTTGGGGTTGTTGCCAAGCGCGTCATCCCAAAAGCTATGTAGATTCGTGTTGCATTTAGCCGAGGCGCAGATCTTGACCAGGTTGCCCCCGCGATCTCCGTGCTTTTGTGATTTGAGTTTGGTGAACCGCGACGTGCAATGAAGCGGCTGGTGTACGTCCCCGACCAGATGCAACAGCCACACGAGGTCATAAGATTTCTTTGGATCGGGTTCGCTGGAACCCAGCACCTTACGAAACAAGTCAATGCGGGTCTTTGCGTTCAGGTCAGGAGGATCTTCGAGAGGCGTGTTGTCTGGACTGAAGGGCTTATCGATGAAGTGCCAATACTTGTGCATCAGCAAATCATCGTAGCCGGTGTTCCTCTTCCCCTCCTCGAGTGTGCGCGGTTGCTCTCCATCGTCGTCAATTTCAGGATGGAGCTTTTTGCTCCTGAGCCGATCGGGCCAGGTAGCGGCAATCATGAACGCCATCATTTTCTTATCATCGTCGGAAGCGTCCTTTGGCATTTCCGAGACCCAGACGTCATATTCTTTGTTGATTCTCAAGAGGGTATCTATTCTATCGCGCGTTGTCTGATTGAGTTTCTGATAAGCGACGAACGCAACCGCCATATGCCCCAACTTCCCCCATCCGTATGACGGCACACTCAGGGTAAAGATCAGAGTCAAAGACCAAGCAAGCAGCCGATGGAGTTTATTCATAGTCACACCTCTTTTAGGAAGCTCTATCTTCGAATGAGAAAGTTGAGCGAAACGTTACGAAGAAACAACGATGGGTCGCACGATATTAGAATGGTTCTACGCCAAGGCGGAATGATCTGCTATACTGGTGGACGGCCCTTGGCTGAGCGTTAGTTAGCAACTGCTTGTGTAGAGTTCTTGAAACCATCCTGATCTGAGGTCTCTAATGAGTGTTCCGGCTGTTCCAACTATATCCCTGTTTAGCGGCTGCGGCGGCTCGGATCAAGCACTTCAAAGAGCCGGCTACGACATCGTTTGGGCCAATGATGTCTGGGATGTTGCAGCCGAGATTTATGAAGCCAACATCGAACACCCTAATATTGAGGTCGGAGACATAGCAGACTTCGATACTTTTCCAGAAGCGGAGCTTCTGGTGGGTTGTTATCCGTGTCAATCCTACAGCCAAGCAGGCACTCGCAAATGGGATTCGAATACCAATTATCTGTACCGACAGTTTGATCGGGTGCTACGCATTGTGCGAC
>DATNBZ010000155.1:0-21732 GCA_035607285.1 Blastocatellia bacterium
TGCGGAACGTCCAGACCTTCGTCAGCAAAGAAGAGTTCACCTACGAAAGCGGTGAAGCGTTTCTGGACTCGCCGTTGATTGAGGATTCGTTTCTGTCCGACTGGCTGGAGATCGCGCCGGAAAGGATTCGCACCGAGATCCGCCGGCACATCGTGTCGATCATCGAGCGGGAGCGGCATCACGCTCCGTTCGAGATATCGATCAAGGCTACGGTGATTTCAGGAGTGAAGTAGACGCCGGTTATCCAAGAAACGGCAGCTTGCCGGACTTCACCACGTAGACTACATAGGCGCCCTGCGCGATCAAGCCAAGCACTCCTATGATCAGACCGGCGAGCGCCGATCCTCGACCGTCTTCGACGTTGTGAGCCTTCAAACTGCGAGCGGCCAGCGCTCCGAGGACAATTGCGGCAGTGCCAAGAAAGAACCCGATACCGGGACAGAAGAAGCTGGCCAGAGCGAGTATGATCGAGTTGTTGGCGCGCTCCTGGGCCTTCTCGACTTTGTAATGGAAGTCCGCATTTGACGTCGCTTCTCGGTGGCGCTTCTCTTTTTCACTTGGAGCCGGGACCGCAACTTCCGAAAACAGAGTTCCAACCGTCGCTCCGCAGTTGGCGCAGTGCGAAACGCCGGTTGACAGCGGCATCCCACAATCATGGCAAACTTTTTTTAACGATGACATAGAAGGCTGGGGCTTGTGCTGCTGAGATGCTTCGAGCGCCTTTGTAGCATATCCGACGCGGCGCTTCAAGCTACTTCTTGTGAAGCTACTTCTTGTGAAGAAGAATGCGCCCGGCGTAACTGGTTAGAGTGAGACGCGGGCCACCCTTGAGGTGCGTGCCGGCAATTCCCTTTGGCCCGCGAGAAGACCCGGTCAGGCTATTGACGAAGGATCCGAGATTTATGTTTTCGCTGAGCGCGCGCGCATTCAGGTTGAACGGCGTTCCACTCGGAAGCGTGATATCGAGGTCGCCCTTCATCGATTGGAAACTGTACGCGCCGCCATCGTGCAACTCTCCGTCAAAGTAAATGTCCCCGGTCGTCACCCTTACATCGACAGCCGGGCTGTCGATATTGACGAGATGGACATTACTGTCAATGGAAGTGACGCTGACGTGGCCGTTAAAACCCTTTAATTCGATTTCACCTACATAGTTCTTGATCGTCAGCGCTGTTTCGGGCGGCGCCGACACTTCGAAATCCGCGTGACCCAGCCTGAGATTTCGCCTGGCGCCGATCTCGATGTCATTGCCCATCACCTGGTCTTCGATCACCACCGACGGGGCTGCGTTCGCGCGCGCGGAGATCGTCTTCTTCTCCCAGGCTACGACTCGAATCGTCCCGTTAATATTTGAAATGGTCAGGTGGGCCGGCCCCTGGGGCGTGTAGGTTCGCTCGAAACGCGACCCGGATTCACCGGATACGGCGAAAGTCCCGGAGCTGAGCACTCCGGCGATGATTATGGAGATGAGAAATCTCGGGCGGCGTCCCGCATGGCTGCTCAGTTGAGGCATTCTTCGGAGCAATCATTCCCCTTTTGCAGAGCGCCCCTTCTTGCAGAGCGCCGGTGAGCCTAGAACTTCTCGAAGCTATCGAGCAGGCGCACCTTCTCCCGATATGCGTTGAGCATCAACTCCTGCGACACATCATCCGCAGGATTGTTCTTCAACTGATGGCGGCACTCCACCAAAGACTGGTCTATGTAATAGAGGTTTCGCTCGTACTCCGATCTCAGCTCCGGGTCCCACGAGGTCTTCTTTTGCTCGACTGTGGCGCTGAGAGAACTGATCTGCTTCTCGAGCTGTTGAAAATCCGAGTTTGAAAGCGGAGTCACATCGGCGTTAGCGGCCGACGCGACAGATGGCGCGGCTGGTTGAAGGGGGCGGCCGTCGCGCTGCGAAACAATCGCGCTGAGTGAGACGACAACCACCAGGACCGCGGCGCCTGCAGCCAGTTGCGGAATCGACAGGTTGAAGTTGAGCGCCCTTACTCTCGCGAGCCATCTCTGAGGGCGCGACCACACACCGGTGTGCAACGAATCAACGTCCGAACGGATGCGCGACCACAACGCCGGAGAAGGCGATTGCAGCGGGAGCTGATGGCTGAAGTGAACTATCTGCAGCAGGTCATCGCGCACCGCACGGCACGATTCACAGTCCGCAAGATGACGTTCGATATTGACCTGTTCGCCCAGCTCGAGCGCACCGTCGATGTATTCCGATATTATTTCCTGACACTCCGTGCAAACCATTTGATCCACCTAATACCAAAACAAAGTTCAAGGGCTTACAGTCTTGTTCAACAACTGTCTGAGCCGCATTCGCGCTTTGTGTAGTTGCGATTTCGATGTGCCGATGCTGATATCCAGCAGGTTCGAGATTTCCTCATGCTCATAGCCCTCAACATCGTGCAACACGAATACCGTCCTGTAACCGTTGGGCAACTCTGCGATCGCTTTTTCAAGCGCCAGTTTGTCGATCATCGAAATACGCCGAGTACTCTGCAACGGCGTTTCAATAACATTAGTGAAGTCGCCTTCTTCGCTCGTATGCTCGAGCTTAACTCCGCGCCTTCGAAAATGCATCAGCACCTGATTCACGGTCAAGCGGTGAAGCCACGTCGTGAAGGCCGAATCGCCGCGAAAGCTCCCTATCTTCTTGTAGACCTGAAGGAAGACCTCCTGAGTCAGGTCCTCCGCCTGCGATCCATTCCCGAGCATTCTCAAACACAGGGAGTAAACTCGGCGGTGATGCTGCTCGTACAATTTTTCAAACGCCGAGGAATCTCCGGCCGCCGCAGCCCTGGCCAATTCCACGTCGGACGCCGGTTGGATTCGTTCGCCGGTCACGGTCATAATCAGCGTGTCTGTGATGTAAGCCATGACCTCACTGCTGTGATGCGATGGCCCCAGATCCGGTTGCTCCCAGATTATAGCACTTAAAGAATTGATTTTGTTAAGGAAGGAAAGTCGGGATGGCGTCTCAGTTTGGATGTCCGACATCCAAATTAAGACACCGCTGGAAAGTCCGCGGCACCTCGAGGATCTGAAACCAGATAGACGCAAAAACTGCGGCAATCATCAAGGAAACTGCTACGTAATAACGAATTTCGCCATTTGGGCAGACGATAGTCGATTCGCAACTACGTAGCAGTCACTGATGATCGCC
Organism: Blastocatellia bacterium; assembly: GCA_035607285.1. Lineage (GTDB taxonomy): Bacteria > Acidobacteriota > Blastocatellia > UBA7656 > UBA7656 > Onstottus_A. Next base: position 3,167 of record DATNBZ010000155.1, read on the forward strand.
AACCTGGCAACCGCAATTCTTAATGAGAAGACGCGCCGGAAGTAGCGGTCTTCGCCGGCACGTTCTCGACGGCGGCGTGGGTCAGGAGCCGTATTTCCACCCGGCGCGGCTGTGTACGCGCCGTACTTCCGCTGGAACTGGTTCCCTCAGTGGTGGAAATAGTTTCGGTCATCGGCCTGGCGGCGCCAAAGCCAACCGCAAACATTCTCATAATTGGAATGTTGTTTTTGTCGGCCAGGTAACGCTGAACGGCTTCCGCTCTCAGTTGAGCAAGGCTCTGATTGAAGCGGGTTGCTTTGGTGGTATCGCCAAACCCGACGATCTCCAGGACAAAACCGCGACGGTCAGTGATCTGTGACGCGAGCTGATCAAGCTGAGCCATTGCCTCTTTGGTCAGCACCGTGCTTCCGGGCCGGAAGAACACCATTGCGGTCGTCTGCGTCGTGTACTTGTCCAGGTTCGACCGCAAGTCGTCGATATTGTGTTCGACGCCCGCCACGCGCGTGTTAGCCTGCTCGGCGGAAGATGAAGCGCTGTCGGCAGTGGACTGCGCTCGGTCCGCTCTCGAGCGCGCATCATCCACGCTCGTTCTCAATTCCCCGATTTGCTGAGTGTTTCTGCGCGAAGTCTCTTCCAGCTCACCGGTTCGGTTCTCGAGCGGAGTGACACGCTCGGCGACTCGATTGCGAACGTACTTCTTCGTAGCGCAACCAGACTCAAACGCAACCGCCAACGCCATCAACATCACCATACCAATCAACTTACGCATCGTCTGATACCTCCTGGGATCTAATGATCTGCCGATAGAAAAAGCTGCGAGCATTACCGGCGCGTTACTTTTACGGCACTCCTTGTGCGAGAACCGTGCCATTACAAGCTCGCGCACCGAAGGTGAATTCGTTGAAATAACAGAGATTCAGGGCTGTTCCTGTGCCCGGCAAACTCAGCTCACGGTAGGAGTTTCCGGCAGCATGTGAAATTTTTACATTCTTCATAAACGAATAAACCACAGATGAACACAGATCAACACAGATAGAATAAGAGAGGAGCCGATAAATCTGTGTTCATCTGTGGTTATCTGTGGTTATTAGGAAGGCCCCGAGATTTTCAGGGTAATAACGCCTACTCTAAGCAAATAAAGAGAAAAGAATTGACACTGCCCACCCGCAAGTTAGAATGAAGTCGAGCTGTTTCGGTCCCCACACCGCCCGCTAGATTCCCCCCGAAGAGAATCCCTTTTCTCGATGAATTCACTTTACTACGTTCTATTGGACCAACATCGCGAGGAGTTTTCTCCGGTCCGCTGCAACGCACAGACGGCTTCCCGGTTGGTGCGGTATTTTGAAGACATCGTAACTGAGAACAAGATCCCGGCACTGGTTATTGAGGGACGATGTTTGAACGGCGACCTCTTGAGGGAAACCGCGCGCCTTTCGAGCCTGGTTGCATCTTCACGCCGCAGCTATCTGTTTTGCTGCAACTCCGGATGTACGGATCGGACCTGGGATCCAAGACCCACATTCAAGCTGACGGAGCTGGACGAAGGCGACCGGCACACAGTCGAGACCGGGCCTTTCATACTTGTGATGGAGCCCCGCTTCTGCGGCCTGCTTGCATCGAGTCGAGTTGCCGACGACAGGACTCGAACGAACAGCTATGAAGTGATATGGACGTTCGATCCTAATGTAGTGTTTACCGCAATCGAGTATTTGATGGCGCGGATCAACGTACAGAAGCCAGAGGAGCGCGAGAGATTTGAAACGCTTGTTAACTCCTGCACGCCGCGCAGCACATCGCTGAAGCTTGCTCTCGCGTTTACGACGAAGGTCACGATGCTGATGCAGCGTCAGACCGAGCTCGAGATGGCGACTAATCGAATAAGCTCAGCTATCTCGAGCACCCTGGAGCTGGAAGCAGTCCTGCAATCCGCGGTCGAAGAAGTCGGGCGAGCATTGAATGCTCGACGCGCCGCAGTCGTTCTCTGGCAGGAAGGTACCAACATGCCCGAAGGCATGAGCGTCTACGAGAGGCCGGAGAGTCCGTACGCAACTGGCCGCGATGACACACCCGTCATCCCCGCGGCGGAGAATTCCGATCATCCAGCCAAGAGCTCGATTGGCAGGCCGTATTCAAGTCTGGACAACAGTCATAAGGCGGCAGCTCTAGACTACGGTGACCGATTGACGATGCCCGGCACGCTCGAAGTTCCGATCTCATATCGAAATACGGTTATCGGCGTGCTCGTGATCGAAGATGACAGAAACTCGCGCAACTGGGAGGATGAGGAGCTCCTGATGGTGAAGACCGTGTCCGACCAGCTTTCGGTGGCAATAAGTCACGCGCGCCTGTTTCGTCAGGTCCAGACGCAGGCGATGACCGACGCGCTCACAGGGCTCTTCAACCACGGCTATTTCCAGGAACGGCTTGACCGCGAAACAAAGCTCGCCGATCGAAACAACGAACAGGTGTCCCTCATTTTACTTGACCTCGACCATCTGAAGCACATCAACGACACGCATGGTCATCGAACAGGCGACGCCGCGCTCTGCCACGTCGCATCGATAATGAAATCGACGGTTCGAGAGGTTGATATTTGCGCGCGCTATGGAGGCGAGGAGTTTGTGGTGATTCTTCCCCAGTGCGATCGCGCAAGCGCAATTGAAGTCGCAGAGCGATTGCGACAGTCGATATCTTCCACACCTTTGGTATTAGCCGAACAGATCACCGCCAGCATCGGAGTGGCCACTTATCCCTCCGGGGCCAAGAACAAAGAGGAGCTGATCGAGATGGCCGACCGCGCTATGTACCTTGCGAAGGCTGCCGGACGTAATCGCGTGCGAACGCTGGCGCATCGCAGTTACAGCGGCGTCGACGCCGGTTTTTGAACGTCTACCTGCTTGCCCAGGCTCGGTCGATTCATGCTCAATTTGCAATCTTCAATTTTCAATTTGCAATTTCTGTTCCCGCGCAAAAACCCTGATATTCCCAATCGAAAGTTCCTCTTGAAAGTTCGTTGCCAGATCGCGCGCCAGCGACGGCCGTTCCCGCATTCGAATGTCGAGGGGATCGCCTTGCTGACAGATGACGGTCTCAACATCAGGAGGTATTTGGTCATCGAACTGATGCCATCTCAAAGTCCCTTCGTGAATTATTTCCGAGAAGCCGAGTCCCGCTTGCGAGACAACCGGACCCAGCGCGCCGGTGTGCATCAGTATTAAGCGCCGCGGCGGATTACCGCGAAGAAATTCCGCGACCTTCACATGCTCTCGCGCCGCGCGTGAGTTCACCCCGTTGCGATAGCCTTCCTGGTACATCGCAAGCTGGGACGGGCCTTCTGAGACCAAGTACCCGTATTGCGCGGCGACTATTACACACAACGCGACGGCGGCCCAGCGCCTGGCCGAGTCTTTGAAAAACAGAATCGCGGCCGGCGCGAAGAGAGCTACGGCGACGATGTGAGGCAATCCGTATCGCGCGTTCTGCAATCCGAAGGCGCTCAAGGGGAATAGCTGAATCTCGCCTCGATAGACGCTGAATACTTCAAACAAGAACGGCGCCGTTAACAAAAAAGCCGGTGAGATCTTCAGCAGGTCTCGTCTTCTGGCGGCGACCAACGCGGCAAACCCGCCAACGCTTAACAACAATACAAATGGTCCCGCGGCGACCGCGACAGCGACAGCCATTATCAAGAAGTCCAACAGCGGGTGCCCTATGAATATCGTCGCCCATCCGTCGTGCGCTCCGTTTTGAAGATAGATTCCACGCGCGGAATTGGGTCCGGTCAGGAATTCCAGCGCGTCGCCGTATATAGCCCAGTTGTGCCAGAGCCAGTAGACTGGGCCGGCTGCTACGACGGCGAAGAAGACCGCGCAGTTCCGGATCTTCACCTTCCAGTTGCCGGCTGAGGCGAGAAGCACTACGCCAATCGAAAGCGCAGCGACCGGCCACGCTTCGTAGCGGACCAGAGTACCAACCGTCATCGCAAGACCGGCAACAACAAGTCGCCTGGTCGTCTGCCGGCTCACCCAATGCTGAAGCAAGTAAGCCGAAGTGAGCAGCGAAGCCATGAAAATCGTTTCCGTCATCGGCGTGGACTGCATGTACAGCGCGCTTGGATTGAACAGGAGGATCCCGACGGACATGATGGGAAGCAAGTTTTTCCACTGCCCTGCCTCGCCGCTAAAAACCTCTCTTGCGAACAGGTAAAGCGACGACGCCGCGATCACAAAGGAGAGCATCGAAACTACGCTGCCGGCGACGCCGGTTTTCCACAGCCAATCGTTGGCAACCAGCGGCAACATCAAAACCGTTTGAAGCGGAAGCCACGGAGAGCCGATCTGAATGTATCGTCGCCAAAGAGAAGCGTCCGGCGAGTCGACAACCTTGCGCGCAATGTTCACGTGCGCAACGCCGTCGCCATAGACGTTGGTCATCCCGTTTGAAAAGAAATAAAGGAAGGAAAGAACGGATGCACTCGCCGCGATCATCGCGACAACAAGCAGCGGTCTTGATTTAAGGAACGAAAGCGCTTTGCCAGGAGATCTATTCTGATCGCGGGATGACAAATGGAAAATGGAAAATGGAAAATGGAAAATATCGCGAAGCAACATAAACGATCTCAGCTCATTTTCCATTTTCCATTTTTCATTCTCCATTTGTCATTCAGTTTCCCTACTGGTGCGGTGTGTCCGAGAAATCGGTAGCCCTGTATGGGCGGTCCTCCGTGGCTCGCCCCTCCTTCGATGAAGCGCTTCCTCAGTAAGGGGCGGCCACGGAGGACCGCCCATACAGGAGCGCCCTTAACGCCTCGGACCCTTTGTTACACAGTACTAGACCCCGCTCGCTTCGACCTCGGCGATCACCTTATGGATTGCCTTCACTTCCGCGACGAGCTGCTTGAACATATCGGGCAACAGCGCCTGCGGACCATCCGACAGGGCCTGTTCGGGATGGTTATGAACCTCCACCATTATGCCGTCGGCGCCCGCCGCGATCGCCGCACGCGCAAGCGGAATCACCTTGTGACGTTTGCCTGTTCCGTGCGAAGGATCGACGATGATCGGCAGATGAGACCGATTCTGCACTGCGGGCACGATCGACAGATCCAGCGTGTTGCGAGTGTGGTCTGCGAACGTGCGAACGCCGCGCTCACACAGGATCACATTGTAGTTTCCTTCAGCCATGATGTACTCAGCCGCCAGCAACAACTCATCCAATGTGGCCGACATTCCTCGCTTGAGCATCACCGGCTTGCGCGCCTGCCCAACGCGGCGCAGCAGTGAAAAATTCTGCATGTTGCGAGCGCCGACCTGCATGATATCGGCGTACTCTTCAACCAGGTCAGCGGTCTCGGTGTCCAGGACTTCGGTAACGATGCTGAGTCCGAATCGATCGCGGGCTTCGGAGAGAATCTTCAGGCCGTCCTCACCCAGCCCCTGGAAGGCGTAAGGCGAAGTGCGTGGCTTGAACGCTCCGCCTCGAAAGAGCTTGACTCCGCAGGAAGCGACAATCTCGGCGATCGCCATCGTCTGCTCGAAGGTCTCAACCGCGCACGGCCCCGCTATTATGGCAGGCTCAGCGCCGCCGACCTCGACTTCACCGACGCGCACAATCGTGTCGTCTTGTTTAAGATCGCGGCCGACGAGCTTGTAAGGCTTGGAGACCCTGATGGCTTCCCCGACGCCGGGGAGCATTTCGAAGTGAGCCGGATCGATAGCGCCCTGGTTTCCGGTGATGCCGATCGCGGTTCGAGTCGCGCCGGGCATCGGATGCGGCCTGAAGCCAAGGTCGCGGATGACTTTGAGTACTTCTTCGACCTGAGCTTCAGTAGCTTCAGGTTTCATTACTATGAGCATGGTAATCCTTCAATCGTGTCTAACGCCTCAACAAACTCTACGGATAGTGTCCCCGGCTGATGAGCGCCTCGCGTACCTCGACCCTCACAGGCAGGTTCAGTTTCAGCAGACGCAAGGTTGCGGTTCCGCAAGGCGTTAGACCTGTGATTGACCCGCCATCCAGTGAAAAATGTTCGTTCCACCTTTGAGTCCGCGGATTGAATAGAGCAACCAGGTCGCTTGTGCCGGGGTCAAGCGAAGCTATATCAGAACCCTTAAAGCGATTGCAGTCAAAACACGCCAATGCCAGGTTATCCGCGGTCGTCGCGCCACCGTGCTTCTCCGCGATTATGTGATCAGCCTCGTGAGGAAAGAAGGCGTCGTCGGCTGAGAGCAGACAGTACTCACATCGACCAGCGGCCCGCTCATAGATCTGGCGGCGCAACGCACTCGAGACGTAAGGTAGGCTCACGACCGGCTCTCAATGTACTGGTGCGCGCGGGCCTTAACGAGCTGCATGAAATGCTCGAGTTCACCAAAGAGCTCCAGCTCAGCAGCTTCCTCTGAAGTCAACGTTCCCGCCTTGTTCTTCGCGAGCAGATCGTGCACCCGCTCTTGTGCTTCGGTAGATGGATGGTAACCGATTACAGCGTTGGAACTGGTTCCACGCGCAAAAAAATCAACTATCTCGTCATAAGCCTTTCGATTTACAGACATCGCATCTCTACTCTCTCGCTCACCAATTTTATAACCGCATTCAATGGGCTGCGCAAACAACAGGCGTCTCACATTCTCTCGGGCGCTTCAATACCTAGTATAACGAGCGCCCGGATCAATTGACGGCGTACGACGCTCGTTATGGCTACCAGCAGCGCTCGCCGGTCCGCGTCTTGTTCCGACAGAATGTGATGATTGTGATAAAAGATGTTGAAACGCTGCGCAAGCTGAAATGCCCACTTTGCAACGACTGCCGGCTCCAGCGCGGCCACCGCACCGCGAACAACATCAGCAAGCCTCTCTGCCAGGTAAAGAACCGACCACAGATCGTCGCCCGATTCGGTGCCCAGCAATTCGCCGATTCGTTCGCGCGTGACTGACCGCAGGCCGCCGGCGCCGACATCGATGCCCGCGTCGACAAGCTTGCGGAAAATCGAGTTCGCCCTGACGACCGAATACTGAATGTAAGGACCAGTTTCGCCGTCAAAGGCCAGCGCCTCCTTGAAGTCGAACGAGATTATCGAGTTGCGGGTGAACTTCAACAGAAAGTATCGCAGCGCTCCCACGGCGATCTTATGCGCGACTTCTTTCTGCTCGTCGGCGTTCAACTCGGGATGCCGATTAGCCACTTCCGTCAGGGCGTTAGTTTCGAGCTGATCGATGAAGTCGTCCGTCTTTACGCCGAGCCCCTTGCGCCCCGACATGCTCACAACCCCGCGCTTGCGATCCTCCTCGGTAACCTGTTGGCCGAGTTGCTCGGCGGTAGCCACGCTCAACACGACTTTTTCATATCCGAGATGAGCGCTGCGTTCGACGCGTTCGTCATGATCGACCGCCATCACACCGAGCTTAACGTAGTGCTGCGGATACGCCTGCCCGATGTCGATCACGTTGAAGTAGGCGGCGGCGCTTCCGAACGGCGGATGAGCCGGGTCGTTCCGGCCTGGATCCGAAGAGGTAACCCACGCTACGTGATCGTCGTGATAGGTATGAAACCTCTGGTAATAGAAGTCCAGATCGAGTTGCCCGAGCTTCCACAGATGAAAGCTGATGTCCTTCCCCGTGTAAGTTACCGTACCGTTTGAACGCACGATGACTTTGTCCAGCTCGTGTTCGGTCTGCTCACCGTCTTCCGACTCGTCTGCCGAGCGCATCACCCAACATCCCGCCAGCTTGCCCTCGGCCGCATACTCGATTGCGCCTCGCTCCTTTAATAACTCAAACGTCCGGCTCCAAAGATTCATGTGAAGCACGTCCGACTCGCGTGGGAGCAAATCGTATTCGATTCCTACGCGCGCCATCGTGTCGAGATGACAATGCAGTATTCGCGTCGAGATGTAATCCGCCATCTCGTAGATCTCGCCTTCACCGGACTCGATCGCGTGCAACGTCTCGGTTCGCAGCGCGAGCCGCTCCTTGTCTTCTTCGTAGAAGCCTCCGACTCGCGCATAGAGGTCCCAGCAGTAATAGTCGAACTTGTCTCCGCCGGTTCTGCTCGCGAGCGCCCTGACCTGATCGAGGCCCATTCCCTCGATGTGCTTGAAGCCTACGACGACGTCGGCAACCTGCACACCGGTGTTATCGATGTAGTTCTGCACCTCGACGGTCTCGCCGGCTGCGCGCAACATTCGGACGGTTGTGTCGCCGAGCACGGCGTTTCTTAGATGGCCGATGTGAGCGGCTTTGTTAGGATTGACCGCAGTGTGTTCGACGATAATTTTCCCGCCCGACTTCCCGCCCAGCAGGGGTTCAAGAGCCTGCGGCTCGCCAAGCGATTGAAGCACGAACGCGGCTCGGTCGAGATACAGATTAAGATAGCCCGCGCCTGCCACATCGGCGCGAGCGACTCCTTCGACGGTGCGCATTTCTTCGGCAAGCCTCGTGGCTATCTCTCTCGGATTCTGTTTCTCCCCGGTCGCCGCCTTCCGTCGCTTGGCAAGTTCGAACGCGACAGGAAACGCGAGATCTCCGAGTTCAGTCCGCGGGGGCACCTCTACGGGAATCTCCGGCAGATCGATGTCGAATAGATGGCTTATCGCAGCCCTCACGCGCTCGCGCATTGTTTCCTGAATCGTCATTGGCTAGGTTGTTCTCCGAGCCGCCGCACACAGTGCCGGTTATGGCTTCAATTTGAATCAGAGATATTATCAGCGCGGTTGTGAGTTTTGAAAGACTGGTGCGGTGCGCCATTGAATCGCTCGCATGTAGGGGCGGCCCTCCGTGGCCGCCCCTCTTTGGCCGCCCCTACATGGTCGTTGGTCGTCCTAGATGTAGCCATCTGCTATCATTCGGGACCACGAAACCGGACGCGAAAACACGACTGAAGTCCGACAAGCTGCCAGCTTGTCGGGGCAACCATCTGTAGAACCTGCCCGAAAGGAGATTCATTACCAAATGTCACTTCGACGCTTTGCTGCACTCATCTTCTTAATCATCGCTCTCAACATTCCTTTAGCCGCCCAGGACCCGACTCAAGACGCATCGCGCGTGAAGGAACGCTATACAAAATACGAGTATCAAATTCCGATGCGCGATGGAGCTCACCTCTACGCCACCATTTACGTTCCAAAAGACACGTCGCAGAAGTATCCGTTTCTGTTGACGCGCACGCCTTATAGCATCGCGCCTTATGGTGTTGATAACTACAGGACCTCACTGGGCCCTTCCGAGCACTTCGAGAAAGAGGGTTTCATCTTCGTCTATGAGGACGCGCGCGGGCGTTACATGTCCGAACGCGAGTTCCTGCAAACGCGTCCGTATCTTCCAAACAAGAAGAGCAACAAGGACGTCGACGAGAGCACCGACACCTACGACACAATCGAGTGGCTGCTAAAGAACATTCCGAACAACAACGGCCGGGTCGGCATGATAGGAATCTCCCAACCAGGCTTTCATGTAGCCGCAAGCTTGATGGACGCGCATCCGGCCCTCAAAGCGGCTTCACCACAGGCGCCGACTACGGATTACTACCTCGGCGATGATGTCTATCACAACGGCGCCTTCATGCTGGGAGCGAACTTCGGGTTCTACGGCTTCTTCACCCCGCGCAAGGGAGGACCCGCCGCTCCGAAGCAGCCTCTTAGATTCGATTTCGGGCCGCCCGACGCCTACGACTTCTTCTTGAAGATAGGTCCGCTTGCCGAAGCCAACAAGAAATACCTCAACGGCGAAGCCGCTTACTGGCAGGAGGTCGTCGATCATCCGAACTATGACGAGTTCTGGCAGTCACGCTCGCTTTGGAAATTCATGAACAACGTCACACCCGCCGTTCTCAACGTAGGCGGTTGGTTCGACGCCGAAGACCCGATGGGACCGCTTCGCACTTACCGCGCAGTGGAAAAGAACAATCCGAACACAACCAACCTGTTGGTGATGGGACCGTGGTGTCACGGCTGCTGGGCTCGCGGGGATGGCGACCGGTTGGGTAATTTGAATTTCAATGTGAAGACTTCGGCTTTTTTTCGCGAGCAGATTCAATTCCCCTTTTTCATGCATTACCTGAAAGACAAAGCGAAGGATATGCCGGAGTCACTCCCTGAAGCCTGGATGTTTCTGACCGGGCTGAATGAATGGCGAAAGCTCGATACCTGGCCGCCGAAGGGTCTGCTAACTAAGACCCTTTACTTTCATGCAGGCGGCCGCTTGAGCAGCGAGCCCCCCACCGACGACGATCGCGGCGCATTCGATGAATACGTAAGCGATCCGAACAAGCCTGTGCCTTATGTAGGCTACGTCGCAGACGGAATGACTCGGGACTACATGACCGAAGACCAGCGCTTCGCGGCTTCGCGCACCGATGTTCTGGTTTATGAGACGGCGCCGCTTGACGACGATCTCACCATAGCCGGACCGATCAAGGTGAATCTTCAGGTCTCAACCTCGGGGACGGACTCTTACTTCGTAGTGAAGTTGATAGATGTTTATCCGATTGATTATCCGGCGCCGCAAGCACCCGCGATTCTGCCGGCGCCCGCGAACGCGGTCAGAATGGGGGGCTATCAACAACTGGTTCGGGGCGAGCCCATCAGAGCGAAATTCCGCAACGGCTTCGAGCATGCTGAGGCGCCGGTTCCAATGACTCCCAACAAGCCAACGCAGATCAGCTACGACTTACCGGATGTGTATCATACGTTTCGCAAGGGCCATAAGATGATGGTGCAGGTGCAGAGCAGTTGGTTTCCGCTGGTTGACCGCAACCCGCAGAAGTTCATGGACATACCAAAAGCGACCGCAGCAGATTTCCAAAAAGCAACGCAGAGAATTTATCGTTCCCGGAGTCTGAGTTCGTCAGTGACCGTCTCAGTCGAACCGCGGGCGCAATCGTGATTGTGAGAGAACATCATCGCTGACGGGACCTTGGAAACGATTTCGCACAAGTGTATGCTACACTACCGCAGCGTAGTCCGGGATCAAGAGCGTCATGCTTAATTTGGGAGGAGCTGAAAAGTAAGGTAGCGACCGATAGGCCTTTAGCTTGTTTTTGCCACGAAAACAGGGTACTTTTTGTGGCAAAAGTTATGGGCAAACACTCACAATCCGTCGATACCAAGGTTCTAGAACGGATTCAAACGAAGGGTCCCGGATGGGTGTTCACTCCTGCAGACTTCAGCGACCTCGGCAGCCGCACCGCAGTAGCTACGGCGCTCAAACGGCATAAGGCCGCTGGCACCATCCGGCAACTGGATCGAGGGTTGTACGATGTGCCACGCAACCATACGAAGCTGGGTGTGCTATGGCCTTCACTCGAAGCTGTTACCGAAGCGGTGAAGAGCCGCGATTCGGTTCGCCTGCAACCTACCGGAGCTTACGCCGCCAATCTGCTCGGCCTCTCAGACCACGTGCCGATGCGCGTGTTCTTCCTGACTGACGGGCCGGAACGACAGATCAAGCTCGGCAATCTGCAGATCACCTTGAAGCGCACCACGCCGCGAAATATGGCTACCGCCGGGCGCATCAGCGGCTCGGTCATCCAGGCGCTTCGTTGGCTGGGCAAGCGCAGCGTCGATCAGCGCACCGTGCGGCACCTGCGCAAAGTGCTCGACAAGGAAGCCAAGCAACAGCTCCTAGCCGATGTGCGTCACGCGCCAATCTGGATCGCCGAAGTGATGCGCGAAGTAGCGGCAACCGAGAGCCAGTCAAAAGCGGAGCATCAGTAGCAACTGCAATGGACCGATACCTTGAACTCGACCACGAAGACCGGCGATTGCTGTGCGAGCAAGCGCGCGCCGAACTCGGTCTCGCCGCTGAAAGCATAGAGAAGGATTTCTGGGTTTGCTGGACGCTTCGAGAACTTTTTGCACTTGCAGGATGGGGGCAATGCCTAACGTTCAAGGGCGGCACCTCACTCTCGAAGGGCTGGAAGCTCATAGAGCGCTTTTCAGAAGACATCGACGTAACCATTGATCGAGAGTTTCTTGGGTTTGCTGCTGAGCACCATAGCAATAAACAGATCAAAAAACTGAAGGAGGAATCCCGGCGTCGTATTGCAGCCGAGCTCCTGCCGGCGCTTCGGAAGCAAATGCAAGAGCGGTTGTCAGATCGCGAGAGTTGGACGTTAGAAACAGCCGACGTTGAAGTCGATCCCGACTTGCAGACGCTTATGTTCGAATACCCAAAAGAATTCTCATACCACGGCTATGTAAAACCTGTAGTCAAGATCGAGCTCGGAGCGCGCGGGGAGGCCGAGCCAAGCGAGATGCCGCGGATTCAACCGCTGCTAGCTGAATCTCACCCAACCGTGCTGGCTGACGCGCGATTCTCTTTGCGCACGTTGGTGCCTCGACGCACCTTCTGGGAAAAGGCGATGATGTTACACGAAGAGACCTATCGACCGGCGGGGAAGGCTCGCAAGCCGCGCATGTCGCGGCACTACTATGATCTTTGGTGTTTGATCAGGAAAGGCGTTGCAGCCGAGGCTTCACAGGATCAACGCTTGTTCGAACGCGTCGCCGCGCACAGACAGAGGTTCTTCAGATACAGTTGGATGGACTACACCACACTGAAGAAGGGACTGCTTCGTTTGGTCCCGCTAACCGGGCAAGAGACCGAATGGCGCCGGGACTACGCGGCGATGAGCGGGGAGATGTTTTTTGGGGAACAGCCGACGTTCCATGAAGTGCTGAAGATCGTGAAGCATTTCGAAATGGAGTTCAACGAGTGATGAGTCAGTTCGGCTTCCTCACGATGCATTGACTGCAGTCTATCAAGCTGCGGCGAGGTATTGAGCGCGACCGTCTTTTCCAGCTACGCCCTGCCGGATACTTCGCCTGTTTGAGTGTTGACCCTAACCACTTCTCCCTCTTTGATGAACAGCGGAACACGCACTGAGAGTCCCGTCTCCAATGTCGCTTGTTTTGTTGCGCCGCCGGCGGCGGTGTCGCCTCGCAGACCCAACTCCGCGGTCGCAACCGCAAGATCGACATACTGCGGTAGCTGAAGCGATACGGGAGACCCGTTGTATCTCAAGACCTCCAGAGTCACTCCCTCTTTGAGATAGCCGGCGTCAGCGCCTACCGCGTCGGTCGAGAACATGAACTGCTCGTAGCTCTTTTCATCCATGAAATGAAAGCCGTCTACGTCTCTGTAGAGAAAAGACGCCGGCGCCAGCTCGACATCCGGCTCCGCGAATTTCTCGCTGGAACGAAAGCTCTTTTCCAGGACCGCGTCCGTCAGCAGATGACGCAACTTCGTGCGAACCATCGTCGCCGCTCCCCTCGCCGTCGGCGAAGCAAAGAAAACATCCAGGACAACGTAGGGCTGCCCTTCAACTTCGATCAATAGTTTGCGTTTAAGTTCGTTGGCTGCAATAAGCGCCATTCTTCATCCTTCCAGTTCAGAGTTCAGCCTTCAGGCTGCTGATTCCGGCGCGCAAGCTAAAGCTTGAACTCTCAACTTCAGCCGTTTCGCTCCTGAATCCGTCAGGTCCTGCCGGGGATAAGAACCTCCACTTCAACTCCTCGACGACCCTCTGCGATTCGCGCCGCGGATTGGCGGGGCACGGCGATCTCCAAAAAGCCGGCGCTGCCGACGTAAGCAAATAACTCGTTCTGATTGGCTTCAGCAAAATGCGTCAACACTCGCAAGTTTTCGTGCTTGCCTATTCGAACTCGAGCCCCGCTTCGCACTCGTTCATCGGTCAATTCCGATCGCGTAATGTTCGTGATCAAATTGCCGAAGCGGTCCACGTGAAGCACGGTTCCTCTAATAAGTTCCTCGGATAACACAACGGGCGTTGGAATATTGAAACGAACCGGATCGCTGATGACTTCACCCATCATTCTCCAGTCAACGAGTTTCGATGTATAAGCCGCGCACGGCGCAAAGATATCGCGGCCGTGAAACGTGCCCGACACCGGTTGCCGAAAGTAGTGCTCCGTCGTGAAATGAACGATTCGATTCACATGAACGCGCTGGTAGATGTAGCTGAATACTCCATTGTCCGGACCGATGAAATTGTGCTCATCGGTCATCACCATTATCGGCCGTCGCGCCGAGCCCACGCCGGGATCGACAACCACCAGGTGAATGGTGTTTCTCGGAAAGTCAGCGTAGTAACACATCAGCGTGAACGCGGCAGAGTAGATATCGTGCGGCGGTATCGAGTGCGTTATGTCGACTATTTCAACCGCGGGGTTTATCGAGTAGATCGCACCTTTCATCGCGCCCACAAAGTAGTCCGCATCGCCAAAGTCTGTGGTCATCGTTATGAGCGCTCTCTTCTCAGGCATAATTTCCACCCCCCGGCTCAGAAGCACGGCCCTCATTCTACAACAGGTCGAGCAGTTTTTTGTCCTGTGAGTAAGTCAGCTTTTGCGAAGCCTCGTCAAGGTCAAGCCAAAGGGCGAGATCGACCTCGTCGCCCGGAACTTTGATACGGCGACTCGATCGTTCCATCAGAAAGTAATGAACCACCTTTGGAATGAGTCGGCCTTTGCGACATTTTCGAGACAGATACCGCGCAACTGCGAGCTTTCGAATGATACGGCACTTGAGCCCCGTCTCTTCTCTTACTTCTCGAACCGCGGCTTCTTCAACCGTTTCGCCGGGATCGAGTTTGCCTTTTGGAAAGGTCCAATCGTCGTATTGCGGACGGTGGACCAGAAGCACCCGCCGGGAAGCGCCGCTTTCATCAATGATGATTCCGCCTGCTGCCAGTATCTGTTTTTCCACCAACCCAGATTAAACACAAAGGCACCAAGGCACCAAGTCAAAGACATGTCACCCGGTCAAAGACATGTCACCGGGTCAAAGACATGTCACCGGGTCAAAGACATGTCACCGGGTCAAAGACATGTCACCAAGTCAAAGACATGTCACCCGGTCAAAGACATGTCACCGGGTCAAAGACATGTAGGGGCGGCCCTCCGTGGCCGCCCCTTGATGGTCAACAATGTAACGTCGAACGAATAAGGGGCGGCCACGGAGGGCCGCCCTACATGCTGTTCCTTTGACACTATCGAAGAGCGAGGTCTACGCTGTCTGCCATATGAGCAAAGACAAGACTCCCACAGACACCACGCACGCGGAGCCCGCGATTCGCGTGGTGCTGATGCCTAAGGACACCAATGCTCACGGAACGATTTTTGGCGGCGTCATCCTCAGCTACATCGATATCGCCGCCGCCATTGAAGCGCGCAAACACACCTTGAAGAAGATAGTCACAAAGGCCATGCACGAAGCCGTGTTCGTAGCCCCGGTGTTTGTCGGCGATCTTGTCAGCTTCTACACTGAGCTGGTCCGAATAGGGCGAACGTCGATCACTATCAGAGTCTTGGTCGAAGCCGATCGGATCTCACACCCCGGCGAACGCGCGAGAGTAACCGAAGCGGAAGTGGTCTATGTCGCAATCGGCGAAGATCGGCGCCCGACTCCGATTAGAGATGAAGGCTGAGGACGATCTTCAGTGCGCCCGTTCAAAAAATTCTCAGCGCAAAGCCGCAAAGGACCGCAAGGCACGCAAAGTCGCAACGAGGAACCGCGTTACAACAACCGGCGTATCAGATAGTGGCTGCCACATCGCGTTCCGGGTAAGATTCAATCGGGAGTTAAACCATGTCCAGTAAGCTTGATGAATTGAGAAGGCGAGCCGAAGAAGCCGCTCGTCAGCTAGACGAAAAGTTCGAGATCAGATCAAAGCTCGATCAGGGCGCTCGTGCCGCAACCGGCGCGTTCCGAAAAGGCGCCGAGGTCGCTTCATCGGGTATCGACGCCGCGCGCGAAGAGGTGTCGCGGCTCGATCGAGAACACCGCGTCAGCGAGCGAGTGACGGACAGCGCTCGACGGGCAGCCGACACTGCGGACGACTTCCTGAAACGTTCGGGCATTAAAGAGAAAGCCAGCGAGGCCGCGAGCGGAGCCTCACAAAAAGCCGGAGAGGTCGCAGACGACGCCAAGCAGGCGGCGTCTGATCTTTTCGGCGATGCGCGGCGATTCTACGACAACGCAACCGGGGCGGCCCGAGCGAGCGCGTCCGCCGCGCGGCTTCCGTCGTCACTGCTTGGCACTCTCGCAAGCGCGCGCAAGTGGGCAAAGAAGAACCCCGCCAAGGCTGCTGTGGTGTCGCTCGCTTTTATTGCCGGCACGCGCGCGGGTTCAGCCTTCGCATCGTTGGATGTGGTGTTACTCGGCGCCGGCGGCGCGGGCAACTGGCTCTTTCATTCGGCGCTCGCGCCTTATGCTTTGAGGAAGCTTTCAGAAAAATATGAGGCTTACCTGAAACGTCAGGAAGCCTTGATTCGCGAAGGCAACCTTACGGAAGCCGAGCGCGCGCGTGTGAAGTTTCAGCGCGACGCGGCGAAGTACGTCGGCGCTCCGTTGCTCGGCGCGTTCAGTATAGCGGCGGGAGCAGGACTGGTAGCGGAAGCCGTTACTGGCGGCGCGGTCGGCGGGTTTCCAATCAACATCATTCTTGGCGGGAATCCCCTGCTCTCGAGCATCTGGCTGTTCGGCAACGGGTTGATCTGTTTTCATAACGGCTACAAGTTCATCATGATGGCGCTCGCCGATCAGGAAGACGTCGCTCGCGTAGTGCGAGACATCAAAGGGTTGTTGCCGGCAGAGGTAGGCTAGACGCCTGGGAGCGCAGGCATCCTTGCCTGCCAGCTTCCACAAAAATGCGCGCCCCACGCCTGGCAGGCAAGGATGCCTGCGCTCCCAGGTACTCTCTGGAGTTATGTTACCTCCCAGGACTCAAGTCAATGTCGCTCTTATTGGATTCGGAAATGTAGGCCGGGCTTTCGCGCGCTTAGTGGAGGCTTATGCTGAGACAAGGCCGCGGATAAACATCGCCGCACTTGGCGACAGCAGTGGCGCGCTCTTCTTACACGATGGCCCATCGCTTGAGGTAGCGATCGCTCACAAAGAGGGTGGCCACAAGTTAGCTGACCTGACTCCGGAGCGCTTGATTACCAACCCACTTGAATTCATTCGAGTACTCCCATCGGCTGGGATCTCAGTACTCATCGAAACGCTGCCGACCAACATCGCGAACGGCGAGCCCGCTCTGAGCTTGATCAAGGCAGCGCTCGGCCAGGGAACCAATGTTGTCACGGTAGACAAAGGCCCGATCGTTCACGCACTCAGTGAGCTGAATGAAATTGCCGGCAAGAGCGGCGCGCGGCTCGGGTACAGCGGAACGACCGGGGTGACGATTCCTGACGAGATCGCCGGCGATCGAGTGCTCGAGATTCGCGGAGTCCTCAACGGGACTACCAACTACATTCTGACCGAGATGCAGCAGCATCACAGATCATTTGACGACGCTCTCGCTACCGCACAGCTTGCAGGAATCGCCGAACCAGATCCGTCTCTGGACATCGAAGGGTGGGACACCGCCTCGAAGATCCTGATTCTGGCTAAGTCGCTCATGCAGGCCGGCAGTCGTCTCGATCAGGTATCGCGAATTGGAATCGGTCCGCAGACCGAATCGCTTATTCGAATTGCGAGGGAGAGCGGTCGTGTGGTTCGGCTCGTTGGCCGTGCGCGAATGTGGCAGGGAAGAGTTCGAGTGAGCGTTGCGCCGAAACTGATCGAGCCCGACTCACCCTTCTACGCGGTCTCAGGCACGTCGAAGGCGGCGATCTTTCGAACCGAGGAGCGCGGCCCGGTGCTCGCGCTGGCTCGATCGGGCCGCGACGCGATTTCACAAACCATCCTCGAAGATATCATGCAAGTTTCGCAAGACGCACCAGCCGCTCACTATCCTCGGTAACATATCTCAGAACGAAGCCCATGCGTGCCTGTTAATCACTCCTGCGTTTGCGGATTGTCGTTGTTGCTACGTCTTAGGCCTCAGCATCGGCTCGTTCACGACACGCAGTCATAAAGGCAAAGACAGCCGTCCTATCCATTCTTACCACTCACGTCTCAAAACTAGAAAACAAAAGGGGCCGTTCAGGCCCCCAGGAAAAGCCGCCCCATTGTCGAAAAGTCGGGGCGATCACTTATGACATCACAGAAATACCCGGTTAGTGTCAAGGAATTGAGTGATCGGGCGGTGCCTTAATTTGGAGTGCGGCGGCAAGGTACTCCGCGACGCCGCTTTCCGTTCGCAATAGATTCAATCACTAGGCAAAGCGGCGTCGCGGAGTACCTTGCCGCCGCACTCCAAATTAAGGCACCGCGAGTGATCGTAGCGTATTAAGATTGAAGAGAACGCCGCCGCTACCGGGCGGTCTTCGCGGCTGAGTGGCCGATCGGATAAAACCCCGGGAGTTCGATTGGCAGCTTGCCTTTGAATTCAATCTCCCCAAGCACTGCCTTTAGCGATGCTTCTTCCGCCGCCGGGTAGTATTCGTAGGCTAAGACGTAAGTTGGAAGCTCGGGCACAAACGACAACAGGTAAGGACTCCCAAAGAGCACGAATGCAAATGGACGCTTGATCGCTGACAGATGCTTCAACAGATTGATCTCACCCTCGCTCATATCAATCGACCCTTTGAACGACGCGACCCGAATAAAGGCGTTGACGATCACCGCGTCTGAGAGCGCCGCGAGCTTCTTTATCAACTCGAACTC
>DATNBZ010000175.1:0-7610 GCA_035607285.1 Blastocatellia bacterium
CAGCGAAAGTGGCGGAATTGGCAGACGCGCCAGACTTAGGATCTGGTACCGTAAGGTGTGGGGGTTCGAGTCCCCCCTTTCGCATCAAAATCATTACAGCCAGCCGCGAGCGTGATGTAATGTACGCTTCGAAAGGTATGAACAAAGCTTGAACATAACAGTCACAGACCAGGAACAATGCAGGAAACAATTGCGATTGGAAATCCCCGGCGACACTGTTCGCGCCGAGACCGATAAGATCGCAGCCGACCTTGCGAGAAAAGTGGACGTACCGGGATTTCGCCGCGGACACGTTCCCAAGTCCGTCGTGAAGACGCGATTTCGCAAAGAGCTTCGCGACGAGATGCTGTCTCAGATCCTGCCTCATTCGCTCGGCGATGCCATTCGCGAGAAGGAGCTGAAGGTCATCGGCGAGCCGTCGGTTGAAGACCTAAAGTTCAAAGATGACGAATCAATCGACGTCACCTTCAACCTGGAGGTCGCCCCCGAGTTCACCCTGTCGAAATACCAGGAGCTTCCGCTGACTAAGAACATTTACAAGGTCAGCGATGAAGACGTCGATAAATCCATCGAGCATCTGCGGGAACGTCAGACTCAGCTTGTCCCTGTCGAAGACCGCGGCGCGGAAACAGGAGACCTGGTAACGCTCAACCTGGCCGGGCAGATCCCCGTCGCGGAAGATCAACCCGGCGAACCCGAGGAAATAAAACAGCAGGACCTCGATGTCGAGTTGGGCGCCGCCGGCGTTCTAAAAGAATTTACCGAAGGACTCGCGGGCGTTAAACCCGGCGATCTTCGTACGTTCACCGTCGAGTATCCTGCAGACTACAAACCCGAGAAGTTCGCCGGACGAGCGGTGAACTACACCGCGGAGGTGACCGCTGTTCGCGCGAAAGAGCTGCCCGAGATCGATGACGATTTTGCCCGAACGGTGAGCGAAGACTTCAAGACGATCGATGAACTACGTGCCGACATTCGCTCGAAGCTCGAGCATGAGGCGGAGCACAAATCGGACTCCGAGTTCCGCTCATCCACAATGGAGAAGCTTATCGATCGAAATCGATTCGATGTCCCCGAATACGTCGTCGAGAAACAGATAGACTCGAGAATGAACTCTCTGTTCAGGCAGATGTCCGGGAGGGGCATGGATCCACGCCAACTTCAGATCGATTGGGAAGGCATTCGCGAAGGGCAGAGGGAGCGTGCGGAGCGCGAAGTGAGAGGCTCATTCATCCTGGATCACATTGCCGAAAAAGAGAAAATTGAGGTAAGCGACGAGGAGTTGAGTGGCGAGATACGGCAATACGCCGAGAGCATGGGTCAATCAGAGGAGGTTTTGAGGGCTCGCTTGACAAAGGAAGGGTCGCTGGATAGTATCACGGAGCAGGTCAGACACCGCAAAGCCCTTGATTTCGTAATAGCTTCCGCCGAAATCCGAACCGAAGAAAAAGAAGGCCTGAGCGCGAACGAGGCAACACCCGAGCGGCAGCAAGCGGAAGCATAGGCTCACTTTAGGAAGTCTTCAGAAATCATCTCGACGCAGAGATGGAAACAAGTTCAAGCGGGTTCCCCATGCATCGCGAAAAGAACCTTCCGGCAATGGGCAGATCAACGTATAATAACAATGTGACTATGAATAGCAGGACTAACGATCCGCAGATGGCTCTCGTACCGATGGTGGTCGAGCAGACAGCGCGCGGTGAGCGCGCCTTTGACATCTACTCCCGACTGTTAAAAGACAACATTATTTTCATCGGCACTCCTATCGACGACACGATCGCAAATCTTGTCGTTGCGCAGCTTCTCTTCCTTGAAGCTGAAGATCCGGATCGCGACATTTCGCTCTACATCAACAGCCCCGGAGGATCGATCACGGCCGGGATGGCTATTTACGACACGATGCAGTTCATTCGTCCTGACGTGACGACTATTTGTGTTGGGCAGTGTGCGTCGATGGGCGCGTTGCTGCTTACGGCGGGCGCTCACGGAAAGCGATTCGCGCTTCCGAACTCACGCATTCTCATTCACCAGCCTTCAATCGGCGGGATATCCGGCCAGGCCACCGACATCAGAATCCATGCTGAAGAGATCATGCGAATGCGCCAGTTGACCAGCCAGATACTGGCCAAACACAGCGGGCAGTCAATGGAAATCATCGAGCGCGATGTTGAACGTGACCGCATAATGAGCGCGGAACAGGCGAAGGAATACGGTCTGATCGATCAGGTAATAACGCACCGCGAGTGAAGGTAAAGTGAAAAGCAAAAAGGCAAAACAAACCCGCACTCTTGCCTTCTTGCTTTTGACTTTCAAGAGCCTCCAGAGACTGCGATAGATTAAGGAAGATTGGAGATCGGATGAGACGAGCCGATGACACACTGCGCTGTTCGTTTTGCGGTAAGTCGCAGAACGAAGTCAAGAAGCTGATAGCCGGCCCTACCGTTTACATCTGCAATGAGTGCATCGACATCTGCAACGAGATCATCTCGGATGATCAACAGCAGGAAACGGCTGCGCGGCGTCCGCCTCTTCCAAAACCGGTCGAGATCAAGGAGTTTTTGGACGACTATGTCATCGGACAGGACGAAACAAAGAAGCGTCTCGCGGTCGCTGTCTATCAACACTACAAGCGCGTCGATATGCTCAAACGCCGGACGAGCGAAGTCGAGATCCAGAAATCGAACATTCTTCTGATAGGGCCTACCGGGACCGGCAAAACTCTCCTCGCACAAACGCTCGCGCGAATGCTCAACGTGCCGTTCACGATCGTGGACGCCACAACGCTAACCGAAGCAGGCTACGTCGGGGAAGACGTCGAAAATATCATCCTGAAACTGCTGCAGGCGTCGAATGGCGATATCGAGCGAGCACAGAATGGGATCATCTACATCGACGAGATCGATAAGATTTGCCGCAAAGACGAGAATCCCTCGATCACGCGCGATGTTTCGGGCGAAGGCGTGCAGCAGGCTCTACTTAAGATTCTCGAAGGAACAGTAGCCAACGTTCCGCCCCAGGGCGGGCGCAAGCATCCGCATCAGGAGTTCTTCCCGGTCGACACGACCAACATACTCTTCATTTGCGGCGGCGCGTTTGTCGGGCTCGAGAAAGTCATTGAGAAACGCATCGGCAAAAAGGCGCTTGGCTTCAATGCAAACGTCAGGAGCGCTCGCAAGCAAAGACTGAGCGAAACGCTCTCACAGGTGGAACCGGAGGACTTGATCAAGTTTGGCTTGATACCGGAGTTTGTCGGGCGGCTTCCGGTTTGCGGCACGCTTCACGAACTGGATGAAAGCGCGATGGTGGAAATACTGACCGGCCCGAAGAACGCATTGGTGAAGCAGTATCAAAAGCTCTTCGAGTACGAGAGCGTCAAGTTGAGATTCACCGACGACGCGCTGGTAGTCGTCGCTCGCCTCGCGTGCGAACGCAAGGTCGGCGCCCGCGGATTGAGGATGATTCTCGAGGAGTTGATGCTCGATGTAATGTACATGCTTCCGTCGCACAAGAAGGTCAAAGAGTTTGTGGTGACCGGTGAGATGGTGGAAAGCCGGCGCGCAACGCTGCCCGTTTTGGAGAAGGCAGGGTAATAGAAGTTTATAAGTAATCATGAACGAATTCAGCGATAGTACTCCTACAGACGTGGTCAGATGCCCAATGGTACCCATTCGGGACGTGGTCGTCTTCCCATACACGATGGTCGCCTTTGTCATCGGCCGGCCCGCAAGCGTCCGCGCCCTGGAGGCTGCGCTCCGCGGCGACAAGACCATCTTCCTGGCTACACAACACGACGCGACGATCGACGAACCTACCGTGGATCAGGTGTACCTGGTGGGCACCATTGCGCGCATAACTCACAACCTTCGCCTCCCCGATGGCAACATCAAGGTTATGGTCGAAGGAATTGAGCGCGCTCGTTCGGTGCGGATCGAGGACGAGGGAGATTACTGGCTTGCCACGCTGAGGAAGGCTCCGCAAACTGTTGAGCCGCGCTCGCGACTGAATTCGCTGATAGGCCGCGTCGGTTCGCTGGTCGATCAGTATGTCCGCCAGTCCACAGAGCTGAGCAATCCTGAGACTCTCACATCAGCGCTCCGCAACGACGACGCTGCCCGGCTCTGCGATACGATAGCTTCTAATCTAAAAATCTCAGTCGAAGACAAACAAGGCCTGCTCGAAATCTTTTCACTATCTGACCGTCTGGCAAGACTGGTCGAGGTGTTGGAAGTCGAGCTCGAAAAGATTCAGGTAGATCGCGCAATCCATGGCCGCGTGAAACGCCAGATGGAACGGGCGCAAAAAGAGTACTACCTCAACGAGAAGATCAAGGCGATTCATAAAGAGCTTGGCCGCAAGGACGAGAAGGCCGAGCTCGAGGAACTCAAGCAGAAAATCGAAGCCGCCGGGATGTCCAAGGACGCTTTTGAAAAGGCGATGACCGAGCTGCGCCGCCTGGAACAGATGCCGCCGATGTCGGCCGAGAGCACAGTTTCGCGCAACTATCTCGATTGGCTGCTTGCGGTCCCGTGGACCGAAAAATCCGAAGAGGTGCGCGACATCAAGGCTGCGCACGAAGTCCTCGAGATCGATCATTTTGGTCTCGACAAAGTCAAGGAACGCATTCTCGAATATCTTGCGGTTCGGCAACTGGTTGAGCGGCCCAAGGGCTCGATCCTCTGCTTCGTGGGCCCGCCGGGCGTCGGGAAGACCAGCCTCGGGCGCTCGATCGCAAAAGCCACCGGGCGCAAGTTCGTACGGTTGAGCCTCGGCGGCGTGCGCGACGAAGCTGAAATCCGCGGCCACCGGCGCACGTACATCGGCGCATTGCCCGGCCAGATCATTCAAATGATGAAGAAGGCGGGAACAGTCAACCCGCTAATCATGCTTGATGAAGTCGACAAACTGGGCATGGACTTTCGAGGCGACCCGTCCGCCGCATTGCTCGAGGTACTTGACCCGGAGCAGAACTTTGCGTTCCACGATCACTATCTCGACGTCGAATACGACTTGTCGAATGTGATGTTCATTGCGACGTCTAACGTGCTCCACACGATCCCGCCGGCGCTTCAGGACAGGTTGGAGATCATACGGCTGCCGGGTTACACCGAGCGCGAGAAGCTCCAAATTGCAAAGCGTCATCTTCTGCCCAAGCAGTTTGAAGCAAACGGACTCAAGCCCGAACAGATTGACTTCGACGAAGAAGGTCTTCGCACGATCACTCAGTACTACACTCGCGAAGCCGGAGTCCGAAGCCTCGAGCGAGAGATCGCCTCCGTGTTGAGAAAACTTGCGCGACGGATGCTTACCTCCGACGATCCGTCTTCTTATCACGGGGTAGTAGAAGCCGAGCTGGTCAAGGAACTGCTGGGCCCGATCCGCTTTCGCCCGCAGACGCTCGAGGAGCACAGCGAGATTGGCCTCTCAACCGGCCTGGCGTGGACTGAAGTCGGCGGCGAGGTGCTGCATATCGAAGCCACGCTGATGCCCGGCCGCGGCAACATTACCCTGACCGGAAAACTCGGCGAAGTGATGCAGGAGTCCGCGAGAGCGGCGCTCTCGTGCGTGCGCGCTCGCGCGAAAAGTCTTGGCATCTCGCCGGACTTCCACAAGAAGTACGACCTGCACTTGCACGTTCCTGAAGGCGCGATTCCGAAGGACGGACCGTCGGCCGGAATCGCAATCGCCACCGCGATAGTGTCTGTGCTGACCGAAGCCGCGGTCCGCCGTGACGTGGCGATGACCGGCGAGATCACTCTTCGCGGCAAGGTGCTTCCCGTGGGCGGAATCAAAGAAAAACTGCTTGCGGCGCACAGAGCGGGAATAACCACCATCATTCTGCCAAAGGATAACGCCAAGGATCTGGTCGAACTCCCCGAGGACGTGAAGCAGGCACTGACTATTGAAACCGTAGAAAGCGTCGACCAGGTATGGCGCATGGCTCTTGAAGAGCCGCTGCCAAAAACGGACGTGCCGACAACCGATGTTCCGATCTGGGGACAGCAACCTGCAGGCGATGCGCCGGCCGCAAATCAGACGATTGAATAGGCACCTATCCGGCACGTAGGTCCTATGAGAGTCACCAGCGCAACCTTCGTTAAGAGTGCGACCAGCCCTGAGCATTACCCGCGTGACGGCCGGCCTGAAATCGCCTTCATGGGAAGGTCCAACGTTGGCAAGTCCAGTTTGATAAACAGCCTGTTGGGCGTCAAAGGGCTGGCGCGCACGAGTTCGACACCGGGACGCACTCAGCTTATCAACTTCTTTTTGATAAACGACGCGTTTTATTTCGTAGACCTGCCCGGCTACGGTTACGCGCGCGTGCCTCGCGATGTGAAGAAGCACTGGGGTCCGATGGTCGAGAAATATCTTGCAACCCGGCCCGGCCTTGTGCTATCTATTCTCATCACCGATTCGCGGCACGAGCCCACCGAGTTAGATCTACTGATGAAGAAGTGGCTTGAGACGAGGGGGAAGCCGTTCATCATCGTTGCAACCAAGGCTGACAAGCTCAGCAGCAATCAGTTAAGGGCCAGCTTAGTTCGCGCGTCGGCGATCGTGGGGAGCAACGAGCTTGTCGCTTATTCGGCGGTTACCGGCAGTGGAGCGGCCCGTCTCTGGAAAGAAATCACCCGAAGAATTGCGGATTTCAGATTGCGGATTGCGGACTGAAAGTCGCAATCTCCCAGTTTCAAATCCGAAATCCACAATCCGAAATCCGCAATCGAAAAATCCCCGTGCAAAAATTGTCTGCGCCGCTCCGATATGCGACTTCCTAGTCCCGCGGCGCCCTAACCAATGAGGCAATCAGAATAGTTATGGCTGAAGAAGTAACCGAATTGTTGGACATCAGTGAACTCAAGGAGATGTCCATCTCGAAACTCACCCAGATAGCAAAGGAACTCGACATCCCCGGCGCCACCGGCATGCGAAAGCAGGAGCTGATCTTCAAGATCCTGCAGGCGCAAACCGAGAAGTCAGGCCTGATCTTTTCCGAAGGCGTTCTCGAAACGTTGCCCGACGGATTCGGGTTCCTGCGCGCGCCCGACTACAATTATCTCCCCGGTCCGGACGATATTTACGTCAGCCCGTCGCAGATTCGAAAGTTCGATCTCCGCACCGGCGACACGATCTCCGGACAGATTCGCCCGCCCAAAGAAGGCGAGCGCTACTTCGCGTTGATCAAAGTCGAAGCAATCAACTTCGAGCCGCCCGAGATGGCTCGCGATCGAGTCTTCTTTGACAACCTCACGCCCCTCTATCCGGACGAGAAGCTAAGGCTCGAGACCGATCCTGAGAATCTCGCGGGTCGCGTGCTCGACATAATGACCCCGATCGGCAAAGGCCAGCGCGCGCTGATCGTAGCTCCACCGCGCACCGGCAAGACGATGCTGCTTCAAAACATCGCCAACTCGATTACCCGGAACCATCCGGAAGTGACGCTGATCGTTTTGCTGATCGACGAGCGGCCGGAAGAAGTCACCGATATGCAGCGCTCGGTGCACGGCGAAGTGATCAGCTCGACGTTCGACGAGCCGCCGACTCGTCACGTTCAAGTTGCCGATATGGTTATTGAGAAGGCGAAGCGCCTTGTCGAATACCGGCGAGACGTT
>DATNBZ010000203.1:0-71878 GCA_035607285.1 Blastocatellia bacterium
TAGCCTGTGACCAGTCGCTCCCAAAGCTGATGACTCGCTGAAACTGATGCGGATTGGCCAGGCTTCTGACCGTGTATTGATTGTTCCAGTCGTCGTAGCCGACTACGATATTCCGCCCGTTGTCGCTGTGACCCGGTGAATAGTCAGGCGCCGGATCGGTAAGCCCCTGAGTGCCTCCGGTCTGAAGATCGACGACCTGGAAATCAACGCCGCCGCCGAATAACGCTTTCACCACAAGGTAGCGTCCGGACTTGTCCAGCTCTACTTCGTCGAAGTTCGAGAGAGAAACATTGCGAACGATTCTGTTCTGGTCTCTCTGCCATACCATGTAGCCGGTTGGCGCGTAGTTCGGGTCCTTCAAGGTGAACGCAAACATGTTGTCGTCGAGGCTTCTGCTCATCTGGCCGAGGTAGCCGTTGGGCACCAGGCCCGTGAAATCTTTGATCAGAACGTAGGTCCTCGCCGTGACATCAAACGCCCACAGCTTCAGTCCATAGTAGCCGTACAGCAGGTTCGGGTTGGTACCGCTCCACTCGGCGTCTTCCGTGGACATGTATCCGCCGCCCGGCAGCACCTGGTCAAACAATGGTCCCTTGCTGATGATTCGAAACCCGGCCGGGTCAAACCGAAAAAGGATCGGGCTGTTGTCACAAGCGACGAAGAACTTTGTGTCATCGAGGTTGAACGTCGGCCAATAAGAGTAGTAGTTGAAGTTCGATTGGCCGTCGTGCTCGTCAGTCACTCGCATGATCGTGGTCCCGAAAGTCGGGTCAACGAATGTGCCTCCCGCAGCCGGCAATGAGGGCGGCGCAGGCTCAGGATAGACGTTATGATCGGTGATCACACCACCGCCGCCGGGATCGGGAGGAGGCGGCGGCGCCGAAGCAGTCGTGAACGTGAAGTCTCCGGTCACCGCAAGATTGCCGGCCGCGTCCCTGGACTTCGCGCGGTAGTGATAAAGAGTGCTCGCTGAGAGCCCGCTCGCAAAGGCGCTGTGAGACGTGACGAGCGAATTGTTTAGCGCGCTCGAGCTTCCATAGGACGTGGTCGTTCCGTAGTCGACCTGTGTGTCGCTCGCTTCGTTGGTGGTCCACGCAATCGTCGCGCTGCTTGTAGTGACGCTCGCTGAAACGCCGCTGATAACCGGCGGTGTCGTGTCCCCGCCTCCCTGGGTTGTAAAGCTGAAGTCCGCGGAAACCGCCTGATTGCCTGCGGCGTCTTTCGATCTTGCCCGGTAGTGGTAAAGAGTCGCCGAAGCGAGCCCGCCGAACGCCACGCTGTGCGACGTCACCATCGCGGGGTTCCTTGTCGAGCTGCTTCCGTAAGCGGTGCTCGTGCCGTACTCGACCTGAGTGTCGCTGGGCTCGTCGGTGTTCCACGAGATCGCGACTCCGGTTGCCGTGATGCTTGAAGAACTGACTGAGCTGATGACCGGCGGAGTCACATCCGCTCCCGAGGTCACCATCACAGTCGCCGAAGCGCTGATGTTCGGGTTGGACGTGTACGCAACCTTCACCGTGTACGTTCCGACAGCGTTTGGCGCGGTGTAAAGGCCGCCCGACGTAATCGAGCCGCCGGTAGCCGACCACGTGACGCTGGTGTCGACGCCACCCGTGACAAGCGCGGTGAATTGGAGGGTCGCTCCTCCGATCAGACTGGCCTTGGCAGGGCTGATCGAGATTACCGCGCCCATCTGCGCGGCGGACACCATTACATTGTCGACACTGGCCATCGTGTTGACGAGCGACGCATTGACCAGCAAGGGAAAAACGGGCGCGGCCGTGCTCGTATAGAAAACCGAGCCGTTCTTGTAATAGTTCACAACACCCGACTCGACCGCGACCCGAAAAACGTTTCCGGCTTTGTACTTGACCTTGGCCTTGACGACGCCGTTTTCGACGACGTTTGCTTTTTTCGTGCTGGTCAACTTGATCGCAAAGTTGATATCGCTGGTGGACTGATGAATCTCGTTGCTGTTGTTCAAGCCGCACGATCGCTCGCTGTCTGACTGCCGAGCGGTGAACTCGACAAAAGCGTCGCCCGACAACGCGGCCTGCGTTGATGTCGCGCGGGCGTCATCGGCCATGTCGACGCCGCCAGTCTTTTGAAGAGAGTTCGCGACTGCGGAGCAGTTGACCATATGCGCCCAGGTAATGCTTGAGGCGGTCACGTTGATGTTGACGGCCGCTATGAAAACGTCGGAGCGCGAGCCGCCCTGGATCGCTTGGAAGATCGAAAGACGGCCGTCAGGTGAAACATCGCTGTGCGGCAGCTCCGAAGGATGATTGATCGCCGCCAACACATCGAACGAATCATTTTGCCGCGACTCGGCTTTCACGCCGCGCGCGCCGGTCTGCTCGATTTGCACGGAATCCGCCTGGGGAGAAGTTCGATAGCGCCACACACGAGTCGTTTCGCCGTTCACGATAAGAGCTTCGCCGGCCCTGTCGAGATGAGCTTCTGAGAAGCCCGACACTCCGCCAAACGGATCGTTGAGGTAGAACACAAACGTGCTGTCGGCGGCTCGATCCCAAACAACCACAACGCTGGGATTTGAACCTCGTTCGCCCCAGATGAACGCAAAATGATTGTCGTCCAGCGCCGACTTGCTGAACTGATGAGCTTCGCCGCTTCCGAGGCTGCCCGAAAAGTCCTTCAACACCGTCCTGCTTCCGGTGCGGGTGTCGTAAGAAAAGATAGTTGCGGAATCCGCGGATTCGAGTCCGATGATCGTGCTCGCGTCAACCGCCGACCAATGTAAGCCGTCGGCCTGAACCGCGCTCGTCCCGAACAACATTCCCTGCTTATGAATCTCGAGACTTGCCGCATCGATCGCGTAGAGCATCGGCGTGCCGTCGAGTTCCACGATAAAGTGCGACGAATCCAAATTGAAGCTCGATCCGCTCGATGCCAGCGCCGGCTGACCATCACGCGTATCGGTTACGCGAACTATTCTTGTCTCGGACTTCGAGTCGATAAAAACGCTGCCGGCTTCCTGCAACCTGGAATCGGAAACACGCGCGGCCGCAATCGGCTGCGCAGCGATTCGAGCAAAGGCGCTCTGCTGAACCAGAAGCGCGAGGATGATTGTCCACGCTGCAAACAGACTCTGTTTTCGCGCGAACGCGCGTAAGACTCCCTTGAGACAAACAGGCAGAGAAAGGTCGGGTGTTCGATTGGTCATCTCATACTCCAGACGTCCGTCGGCTCGAGATGACCTGGACCGCTTTGTTTAGGGAGCAGTCTCCTTCTACGATCGCTTCGGGCGTTTTCACCTACAGGGGTTTTACGATCGATTCGGCCGAAGCTTTGCGCAGAGACCCAGCTCCAGGTACATCGTTTAAGAACGCGGACTGTACGCCGGCGTAATCAATCACACCGGCGGTTTGTGAATGAGCAAGCGGTGCGAGTATCAGCATTACAAAAAGATCAGAGGTGAATTCAGATCCTGTTTGTCTTCTCATACCAGCCCCGGTACAGACCTACATGGTCTTTCGTCGGCAACTCGAACCCGCTACTCAACAGTCCAGCAATGGCGCTCGCGGGGCCCATCTTACTTGTGCCGTTATCCGCTGAGTACTGTTAGTAGTTACAGTTTTGAATGAGAAAAAAGTGCAGTGCATTCGGTCATCGCTTCCGCGTCGCTCTGTCCCACGCTTTTCGGAGTTGAAGCCGTCAGGCGCAAGAAAAAACCACCGAGGGCAAACAAGTTGTGGAATGAGATGGACCTAAGGTAGGCGTCATCTCACTTCGGTAGCCAGTCATCCTTGGTGAATTTCAAATTTGAAAATCTTCAAGGCCTTGGCTTTGCGGCCCAGGATCACTCCTGGTGTGCCTTTATCGGTGAAACGGCGCGTGCATATCACACGCGACTCGGCTAGATCGGTTACAGAAGATGAAGCTAATTCGTTCGCGTTACGGGATGCGTCGCGCAAACGATTCAACCGCGCTTCAACGGCTGCCGTCTCTCTAACCGTGCAAAGAACGATTGCGAACACTCTGCGCGGGGTTCTTGCTGCCGCATCTCCGCTCGAGTGTAGACGTTCGCAGGCCAGCTAATTGCAAGCGTTGTTCCAATGCGAATTGTAACCTGTGTCAGTCCTTCGCGTGCTTTGCGGTCCTTTGGGTCTTTGCGCCGAGTATTGGGTCTTGCTCCTTCAATACCCAATACTCAGCGCAAAGACGCAAAGGACCGCAAAGCACGCGAAAGCTATTAGGCAACGCATAATTCAGGAACCTTGCCGGCAATAGGCATTTACTTAAGTTAGGAGAGGACCGCTCGACCGAGTCTTCAATATGCAGATGCAACCGAAGCCCAGGACGTTGACGATAGACGCCGCCCCCCGAGGTCGGTCACCGGCTTCGCGCACGATGACCGTTGTTTTCGTCAAGAACTTCGAAATGCTTGAGGACTACGGTCAGGCCTGGGAAGATCTCGCGGCTGAGGCGCTCGAACCGAATCCTTTTTACGAGCGCTGGATGTTAATGCCCGCTCTCGCAGGCCTCGCAAAAAGCTCCGACGTTGGTGTTGCTTTGGTCCTCAGCGTCGAGCACGGAGAGCCCGTCCTTTGCGGTGTGTTTCCGCTTGAAAGGCGAGCGCGTTACAAGGGCCTTCCCGTCAGCGCTTTCAGTCTTTGGCGGCACCTTTATTGCGCGCTGTGCACGCCGCTAATTCGACGCAGCGCTGCCCGCGAATGCATGGATGCCTTTCTTGAATGGGTCGACTCCGAGTCCGACTGCTCGCTTATGGATTTCGATCTTGTTTCCGGAGAAGGCCCGTTTCATGACCTTCTGAATAACTGTCTGGCGGCGCGCGGACGTTCAGCTCTGGTCACCGAGCGCCACGGTCGCGCCATGCTCCGGCCGCAGGAAAACTCTGAGCTCTACCTGCGCGCGGCCCTTCGGCGAGATCACAGAAAGGACTGCCGTCGAAAGACCAGGCGCCTGGCGGAACGCGGAAACCTCGAATTCGATTCGCTCGAATTCGAAGGCGATGTAGACACCTGGATCGACGAGTTTCTTAAACTCGAAGAAAGCGGATGGAAGGGCCGTGAAGGCAGCGCCTTCGCGTGTAATGAAAACACCGAGACCTACTTTGTCGCGATTGCCAGAGCGGCCTTTGAACGCGAGAGGCTCGAGATGCTGGCGCTTCGGCTCGATGGTAAGCCGGTGGCGATGAAATGCAACTTCAGCTCGATGCCGGGATCATTCGCGTTCAAGATCGCTTTTGATGAAGCTTATGCCGATTCCTCGCCCGGATTCCTGCTCGAGATCGAAAACGTCAGGTGGTTTCACGCCCGACGCCGCTTCAAATGGATGGACTCCTGCGCCGCTCCCGGTCACCCGATGATCGATCGGCTCTGGGTCGATCGAGTCGAGATTCAAAGCGTGCTGGTTCCTGCAGGCATCGCTGGAAAGTCCATGGTAGCGGCGCTGCCTCTTATGAGATCGCTCAATCGAAAGTTCCGCAGGTTAGCTGGAGGAGTCAGTCAATGAGTTCAGTTAGGCTTTCAAGTTCTGTTATCCCGATGCCGGCGCTACAACCTCGCGCCGACCGCAGCCTGCTGCAAATAGATCCGGACGTTTTTCAATCCAGTTTCGATCGACGGCCCTTCACAATAAACCACGGTCTCGTCGATCATCCGCTGCTGACGCTTCCGAGCCTTATAGAACTTTCACGTCGTCTGCCGGAAAGTAACATCAGATACAACCGCGGCGACATCCCGGCGGGCCAGCAGATTTACACGGCGCCCAAGACGGATTTATCCGTCGAGGAAACGATCCGGCAAATAGAGCAATGCCGCTCGTGGATGGTGATAAGGTTCGTCGAGCAGGACGAGATTTATCGCGACCTATTGGATCGGTGCCTGGATGAGATTCAGCCCTTGTCGGAATCAATCACGCCGGGCATGTTCAAACGCGAGGGTTTCATCTTCATCACTTCGCCCGGAAGCATCACGCCTTTTCACGCCGATCCGGAACACAACTTTCTGCTTCAAATTCGCGGGACGAAGACCGCGAGCCTTTTTGATGTTTCCGATCGCGCGATAGTCACCGAGCAAACGCTGGAGAATTATCTTAGCGGCGAGCCTTTCAAGGGAGAGTTCAGGGAAGAGTTTCAGCAGAAGGCGTTCGTGTTCGATTTGAGCCCGGGGGATGGTTTGCACTTTCCCCAGAACTGGCCGCACTGGGTAAAGAACGGCGACGAAGTTTCGATCTCGTTCAGCATAACTTTCCGCAGCGCAAAGTCCGAGCGGACGAGCATCATCTACAGCGTGAATCATGCAATGCGCAAGCGAGGCTTGAATCCCACGCCTTACGGAAAATCGCCTCTCAGGGACGCCGCTAAATTCAACGCCTTTCGCGCAGCCCGCCGCGCGAAGAAATTGTTGAACATGTCGAAAGAAGAGAATTTGGAGAGGTACTGAGCGTGTGATCGGTCTTTGCGGTCCTTTGCGTGCTTTGCGGTCCTTCGCGTGCTTTGCGGTCCTTTGCGACTTTGCGCTGAGTATTTGATCCTTCAATACTCAGCGCAAAGACGCAAAGAACCGCAAAGCACGCGGAGGTTATTAAGCAACGCAGAATCCGAACACTACCGAATTACGAACGCAAAGATTATCTTACGCGGACTTCGCGGTCACGAATACTCGATCCATATCCTGGTCTGCTTCGGTGAAGTGCCATGACTGAGCGCCGATCAACACATCAAGTTGCGGATCGTCGTTCTCGACCGCTACCTGAAAGCCTCGCTCTTCTCGCCCGATGAATCCGTGACGACGAAGCCTGCGCGCCAACGCGCTGTCCTGCGTAGTGCTCATCTCGAGCACCGAACACCCCGCCGCTCCAGCATAGTCGATCGCAAGTTGCAGAATCGCATCCATGATCTTCGCATCCGGCGCGCTGAACAAATCGGCGATTGCGGCAAACTCCCCGGCTCGTTCAACCGCTACGAAGCCTATCAGCTCACCACGATGCCTGACTGCTAACGGGGTCTGCCGGTGAGCCGGCGCATCGAGATATCTCCACGCCAGGTAGTCACGCATTCGAACGCAAGCGACCTTGTGCTGCGCTGCTGCGCGTTCGAACATCGCGTCGAACTCGGCGCCGAAGTCGTAGACCTCTTCAACCGTGAATCCACTCGCGTCAGACTTCGTCAGGCGATCGAAGACCATTATCGGTATGTGTGCGAGCTGAGCCTGGCCCTTTGTAGGCACTCGCGAAAAAGCCGCTCGATAGGCGCCTCGGCTTGTGAGCGGGCGCACCCATCTCTTGTAGTTAGTCACGAGGTGGGATCCCGCTTTCACCAGCGCGCCGAGGTTGTTGGGAGTCGGCGGACCGTACATGAAATCGACTCCCTGCTCACGCATCTGCCCGAAGCTTACGGCGTGCAGCGCAGTAGCCAGCCCTTGTCTTCTGACGCGAGGCTCGATGAAGCAATCGCCGCCGATGCCGCCGACGCGCTCTCGTCCGTTGACCATCACTCGCCGCGGGAAGATCGAAGTGCAACCGACCGCCTCGCCGCTTTCGCGTTCGATCGCGATCCACGTCAGAGCGTCACCGTGAGGGTTATTCTCATACAGCCAGGCGTAGCGCTCGCGCATATCGCCGGGATAGACCTTCCCCATCAGCCGAATGACGTGTTCGCGGTCGCGGCGACTTGCTGCTGTTATCTCGAACTTTTCCATCGCGTTGTCCTGGGAGCGCAGGCATCCTTGCCTGCTTGCCGCCGAGAGTAGCTTATTTCGGGAAGCTGCAGGCAAGGATGCCTGCGCTCCCAGGTCATTTGTAATGCCTCTGAGTAATAAGCCGATGACCGGCCAGCCGTATTGGCCCGGGAACCGTCGCGCGCAAAAGCGACTTTCCCATCTCCTTGGC
Organism: Blastocatellia bacterium; assembly: GCA_035607285.1. Lineage (GTDB taxonomy): Bacteria > Acidobacteriota > Blastocatellia > UBA7656 > UBA7656 > Onstottus_A. The sequence continues at coordinate 7,876 of DATNBZ010000203.1, forward strand.
CAGCTCGATGCCTTTGTAAGCCGCCGATCTTGTCCCTGGCCGATCGAGCGCCAGACAAACACTTTCCTTGAAATTCTTCGTCCAGGCTTCCTTGTACTGCGAGTTACCGCCCATCAAGTCATACTCGCGAATTCGTTCGTCTTCGATGCAGGCGCGAATGCACAACCCGTTCATCACGCTTCCCAACCCTTGATTTGCCTGGGTGGGATCGTAACCGGCCTGAAAAGCATGCGCGATGTGATTATCGATGAAGTCGAGCCGTACCGCGGCAGTTTTGCCGTCGACTTCAAGAGTGGTGAGGCCAAGCCGGCCCTCAATGAGACTCGCGCGCATCACCTCCTTCAAAAACTCTTCGAGGTTCGGGATCGCAAAGGTGCCGGGCTCGCCTCTGGACTGCCAGCGCAACTGATGCAGCCTCACAAGCTCATCCATAGCCGGCTCGAGTTCGTCCGCCGTCTCCACGCGGCTAAGATGGCAGGCGTGAGAATTAAGCAACCGGCGCGTGCGCCGAAGAACGTTGTTTCGCGCGGAACTGCTGAGACCGGCAACGAAGGTCTCCCAGTCTTCAGTCGTGTCGACCCAGTAAGCACGGCTCCCCACATCAATCTGCGTCTGCTCTCCGAGCGCACGCCTTAGATGGCCGAGCATCCGTGAATTAGCTGGGAGGTCCTGCAGACAGAGCCGGTCCCAATCGCTGCTGCGTTGGAGGTATTGGACAACCGTTTCAGCTACGCCGAATTCGTATCCGCGACGGGCGACGATGTCCAGGTATTCACTGGTTTGGGCATAGATTCCGGTGCCCAGAAATAAGAGTTCTCTTACGTGAGGAATGCCCGCGGTGTGCCTTTGTCGCACGTAGAACGGAGCGAGGCCGACCAGCTCGTTTCGGGCATTGCGGCAAGTGACGATGAAGAGCTGGCTGTCAGCCGGCCTCATAATGCGCCACCAGAGCCGGTTCCACGACCATCTTAGAAAAAAGACGTGCTGATCGCTTTCTTCCAGCAGCTCATCCCATTCGCGAGCGATGGCGTCAAGCGCAGAGTCGCGCGTCAGTACTGACGCTTTGATCGGACCGGATGTTTTCTCGCCGAAGCTGTCGATCATTGACTTGACTCGTGTAGGGAAACCACCTTGGCGTGCTTTGCGGTCCTTGGCGTCTTTGCGCTGAGAATTTTGCGCCGAGAATTCTTAACGCAAAGACGCCAAGGACCGCAAAGCACGCAAGCAGGCTTTCCGTGGACCGCCCCTACATGCTTACTAAAGGGCTTTTGGCGTGGGATTTCCACATCGAACGGCGGGTAAGCCGGAGCGCCTAAACTTATGGAAAAACCATTCGATTGCCAATTTATCACTCGTGAAGGATTAAAGCGCGCGGCGACGAGCCTTTGCTTGCACAAGGCTTGAAGCCACGAGCGGTTGAAGAGGTGAATATGGGAAGCTTCAGACCCCGAGGTCTTGCCGAATGTCTCCAGATACTCTGGCGGCGAAAATCGCTGATCCTCGTCATTGCAGCGGTAGTCCTGCTCGCCGCCGGCGCCGTCATCCTCCGGATGCCACGACTGTACGAATCGCGCGCCCTGATTGTCGTTTCGGGTGCGATTTACGATAAGACCGCCAACGGCGCTCAAGTGGCTGCGGTAACCGAGCAGATCACCAGCCGCGCCAACCTTCAGGCGCTCGTCGAACGCTACAATTTGTTTGCGCCGGTCACGAAGATGGACGCCACCGTCGCGCAATTCCAGAAAGAGATTAAGTTCGAAACAAAGTATCGCAGCGATTCAGCCGGGTTCCCCGAGTCGTTCACCGTGTCTTATCGGCATACGGATCCGCTGATCGCAAAGCAAGTGGTCACCGATCTCGTGGCCGTCTTCGATCAGGCAAATAAGACGCTTGAGAAACAGGCCGCCGAAGAGGCGCAGAGAATAAGGGGCGAGATCGCGGACCTCGAAGCCAAGCTCGGTCACGCAACTTCGCAGCGCATTGCGAGCGCCGCCCGAAGCACCGCCGCAAGCCGCGCGGCCGGAGCAATCGAACGCCAGCGGTCCGAGCGCAGCGCCGTAGCTTCGACTCTTGAAGCACTCAAAGATAGGCAGTTCGCGCTCGACGCGCAGATTGCGGATCAGCGGCGGTTGGTCGCGCAACAGCAGGAAGTCGTCAGGACCTCTCCTCCGCCGCCCGATGATGTCAGAGCCAATAATTCATACGGCGCGCTCCTCAAACGCAAAGCCGATCTCGAAGGCCAGATCCAAGATTACTCTTCCAAGTTCACCGACAAATACCCTAAACTCGTCCAGGCTCGTGAACAGCTTGCAGAGGTAAATCAACGCATAGCCGAGGCCGGCGCAGGCGGCGAGTCGGCTCGCGCGTCGGCGAGTTCACCGGCGGCGATGGAGCTTCGCAACCTCCAACGCGAGCTTACGCGAATGGAAACCGATCTCGCGATCGTGAAGCGCGAGATCGACCGCAAGCAACAAGCGGCCTCCGGCATCCCCTCGAGCGCAGTTGCCCCTTCTTACAGCCCCGCCCCGACGGTATCAATGATCGACCCCGGCAGCGTATCCGGTGACTATGGATCTGAAGGCTTGCGCGAACGGTATACGTCGCTGCTTCGACGAGAAGACGCTCTACGCGAGTTTCAGCCGTCGACTGCGGGTCCGGCCACCCCGTTTTTTCAAATGGTCGATCATCCCAACATCCCTGAGTCCCCTGCCGCCCCAATTCGCTCGAGGCTGATGCTGATCGCGCTGGTGATTGCCCTGATCGCATCGGTGGTGGGCGCTGCCGTAGTCGAGGCAAGAAGATTTTCAATGATCTACGACGAGCGCGATATCAACTACTATCTCGGCGTTCCGGTGGTCGCGATGATCCCGGAAACGCTGACGGTCCCCGAGCGGTCGAGGATTAACCAGCGACTGTTCGCGCGGCGGCTTGTTTATCTCGCGGTCGCGGTCGTTGCAATTCCGGTGCTCGCGTTGTTGCTTGACGCGACAAAGCTATTTCAGATTTTGGGAAGCAAATAGAACTCGGATCGAAAGGTTCGCTCGATGGGAAAAGTATACGAAGCGCTGAGCAGGGCACAGAACGACGAAGTCGATCTCGATCTTACTGACGAGCTTACTGACGATCTTACTCGCGAGCTGGGCGACGAAGATTACGCTTCGGGTGAGACGCATGAGCCGCAAGAGCAAGCGCAAGAGCCGGAGCAAGCGCTCCAGCGAGTGCCGTCCTCCCAAAAGTTCAGCTTCATGCGCTATTCCATGGGCGCTACCGCCCTGGTCACCGAAGACCGCGCGCGTCAAGGCGCTGCGCGTCAAAGCACGGGCGGAAACAAAGCCTTGGCGCCGCGTTCGCTCACAAAACCCAGCCACGAGATGACCGTGGTTCCCGAGCGCATCGATCCGCATTTGGTTGCGTTCCACAACTTCGACCGGCCCGCTTCTCAGGAATACAACAAGCTTGCTCTATCACTGATATCCAGGGCGGCCGAGCGTGGATTCAAGCGAGTCCTGGTCGCGTCGGCGCAGGATGGCGAAGGCCGCACATGCGTTACGCTCAACCTGGCTTGCGCGCTTGTTCGCGCCCGTCAGCGAGTGCTGGTGGTCGATTGCGACTTGACCAACCCCTCGGTGATGAAGCGCCTCGGACTGAGAGCCGAGATCGGAATGTACGAAGCCTTCGATCGCGGGATGCCTCCGGCGTCGGCGGCGGTTTCAATTCGTCCCTACGGCTTCACCGTGCTCCCAACCACTCATGCCCTGGAGAATCCGGCCGAGCTGCTGGCGATGCCCGGCTTCTGGAAAATGCTCCAGGCGTTTGACGCCGATTACGACTTTGTCCTCTTTGACTCGCCGGCTCTTGGCAGTGGAAACGATTCGAGCCTGCTCGTGCGTTTCACCGATACGACGTTGTTGGTCGTTCGCGCGGGACACACCAGCTCCGCGCAGATGGCGAAGGCGCTCACACCGCTTGGCCAGGACGACATCGTAGGGGTCGTAATCAATCGAGCGAGCAAGTGATCGAACGCAAGTGATTAAGCGCCCTGTTAGGTAATCCAGCTTTGGGAAAACAGGAAATGGCAACCGGGCCCGGGAACGGGAACACAGATTCGATGAAGCAGACACTGGTGAGCTTGATGCACGGCGCCGGCGCATTCGCGCCGTTCCGAATGCTGAATCGACACAAAGCACTGATCCTCATGTATCATCGCTTCCGCGAGACGGCAGACGGCGTATCGACTTCGGCGCGGTGTTTTGCCGAACAGTTGGACTACCTCAGCGAGCACTATCGCATCGTCCCGCTCTCCGAGCTTGCCCGTTACCTGGCTAGCGGGCGTCCGGTGCCGCCGGGACTTGCGGTCATCACTATCGATGACGGCTACCGTGACTGCTACGACATTGCGTTTCCCATCTTGCGAGAGCGAAAGATACCGGCGACCACCTTCGTAGTCACCGACTTCGTCGACCAGGCAACGTGGCTGTGGACCGACAAGGTTCGGTACCTGACGGCGAGCGCCGCTGGATCGGTTCTAGAAGCAACGATAGAAGATCACCCGCTCAAAATCGCTCTCGACGGCCGATACTCGCGACTAAAGGGGGCCGAGCGCGTCAACACGGAACTCAAGCTGATCTCCGACGAAGCGAAAGAAGATGCGATTTGCGAGATCGCCGAAACGCTCGGTGTGAAGCTGCCGAACGTGCCGCCGCCGGACTTCCTGCCGCTGACCTGGGAACAGATCCGGGAGTTGGATTCCTCGGGAGTGGAAGTGGGCTCGCACACGGTGACCCATCCGATATTGACCCGAATCACCGGGGAGAAGCTCCGTTACGAGCTTCGCGGATCCCGCGCGCGACTCGAGGACGTGCTGGGTCACAAGGTCGAGCTGCTGGGTTATCCAAACGGCGATCACAATTTGGCGGTGCAACACGAGGCCGCGCGCGCGGGTTATACCTGCGCGGTGACCGCTGACTACGGGTTGAACAACGGGCGCAGCAATCTGCTCGCGCTCAAGCGCATTCACACCGAGCACGACATCGCTCACTTCGTGAAGAGCACGAGCGGATTCGAGCAGTTCAAAAACACATTGATTCACTATGGCGGCGGAGCAGCGGGAATCGCCGTCGATCAATCGACAAACTAATGGCAGTAACCGAAACAACAAAAGGAAGCAACAACCTGACCAAGAGGGCGGCGTGGCTGGCGTCGGCGAGAATCCTCGCGTTTGCGATGACGATCCCGCTTCCGCTGGTGCTCGTGCGCACGTTGAATCAGTCAGACTTCGGGCTATACAAACAGGTATTCCAGATAATGATGACCGTCCTCGCGCTCTCGGGTCTGTCGGTCAACATGAGCGTGTTGTATTTCCTGCCGCGCAATCCGGACAAGAAGCCTCAAATTGCGTTGAACGTCCTGGCTTTCTATGGAGTGGTCGGCTCACTGGTTGCGCTGTTCTTCGCGATCTTTCCGGGTTCGGTGACGTTGATCTTCAAAGGCGACGGTTTAGTGCCGCACATGCCGTTGCTTGGAATTGCGATACTGCTCTGGCTTCTGTCGACCGTTCTGGAAGTGGTTGCGGTCGCCGACAACGACATCCGCTCAGCCAGCTTGTTCATAGTGGTGATTCAGCTCACCAAGAGCGCGCTGATGATGCTGGCGGCTGTCCTGTTTGGCAGCGTTCACGCAGTTGTCGTCGCGGCGGTGCTGCAGGGAGTGCTGCAATGCGCGATCATGTTCAGCTACCTGCACAAACGTTTCGGCCGGTTCTGGACCGCGTTTGACTGGCCGCTGTTCAAGGCGCAGCTTGCCAACGCGCTTCCTTTCGGAATCGGCGGGCTCGCTTACGCGACGCAAGGCGACCTCCACAATTATTTCGTATCGCACTATTTTGATCCGGATCAGTTTGCCATTTACGCGGTGGGATGCTTTCAGTTGCCGCTGTTGGGGATGCTGTTGGACTCGGTGATCAGCGTGCTGCTTCCTGAAGTCGCACGCCGCGAAGCCGCCGCCGATTACCAGGGCATCATCCAGTTGTGGGCCGCCGCGATTCGCAAGCTCTCTCTGTTTTTCATTCCGGTTTACACGCTTCTTTTTGTTGTGCGGCACGAATTCATTACGGTTCTATTCACACACAACTATGCAGCGGCGGCGCCGATATTCGCCATCAATTTACTGAACATACTTTTGTACATATGCGTGCCGACCTCGATACTCCGCTCGTTCGATGAGCTGAAGTTCCTGCGCCTGAAACTCTCGCTGGCAATGATCCCGCTCGGCGCGGTTGCGTTGTACGTTGGAATTCACGCCGCGGGTTTGGTAGGCGCAATTACAGCCGTCGTCATAGTTCAGACGCTCGACCTGGCAATATTGGTTTTCGCCATCGCGCGCAAATTGAAGATGACCCCAAGAGACCTTCGACGGTTCGCGCCGGTGCTGAGGACGCTTGCGGCCGCGTCAATCGGCGCGGCAGCTACATACGGCGTCAGGTTGGTGGTCACCGGTTGGAGCGCATTCATCGCGCTGGCGGTGTGTTCGACTGTATTCGTTACCGTTTGTTTGACGGCGGCATTCTTCACCGGAGCGCTCAACGCATCCGAGAAACTCGAGATGCGCGGCACCCTGTTGAGGTTCTATCGCGTCGGATCGAAGAGGCTCGGCTTGTCGACGGCCGAGGTCGAGGACCAGGTAGCATGATCGCTGACCGCAACAAATTGAACCCGGGAGCGCTGTTCGAGCGGCACGCCGAAAGTGTGCTGCTCAACCCCGTCGCGCTCGCAGAGAAGAGAGAGCGCGCGGAGGCTGGTTCGCACCCTCTGGCGTTCGCCGGGCTGTTCGTGTTCACGCTGCTGCTCTACGTAAGGCCAAATGAGTTGTTTCCGGATTTCTTCGGCGCCTTCCCAATCATGAAGATCGTGGCGATTCTCACCTTGATCGTTTACATCGGAGGAAAGCTTGGTCACGGAGAGCGCCTGTCGACGTGGCCGCTCGAGATGTCGATGCTCGCGGTCATTATTCTGCTTGGAATTATTCTCACGCCAATATCCGCCGCTCCAAGCGCCAGCATCGATCTGCTGACTGACACGTTTTTCAAAGTGACGGTGATTTTCGTGCTGATGATCAACCTCGTCGATACGCGGAGGCGACTGCGATTGATGATGAAGCTCGTGGTGATCTGCGGCACAGGGATCTCGGCGGGCAGCATCGCAAAGTTTGCAGAGGGCAAGTTCACGGCCACCATTCAGGGCGTCGGCGTCCGCATTGAAGGAACGGTTGGTGGAATCTTTGGCAACCCGAACGACCTTGCGATGGCGCTGGATCTGCTTTTGCCGCTCGCGATCGTTCTTGCGTTCACCAGCAAGCCCGCGGGCCGCGTGCTCTACCTGGTTTGCACGTTCATCCTGGCGATGGGAACGGTAGTTACTTTCTCGCGAGGGGGCTTTCTCGGGCTCGCGGCGGCGGGAGGCATTCTGCTTTGGAAGCTCGGCCGCAATAACAAGCTGATGATGGGAATGGCCGCCTTAGCAGCGTGTCTGGTGCTCGCGATGTCCATGCCCGCGGGTTACGCGGACCGGCTGTTCACGATCATCCACACCGAGCAGGACACCACAAATTCCGCCCAGGAGCGCCAGGGCGAAATGAAACAGGCGCTCGATATCGCGTTGCGCCATCCGTTCATCGGAATCGGAATGGGCAACTATCCGTTTTATTCCAATCACGCGATCAGGGCGCATAACGCATATGTTGAAGTCGCCGGCGAGCTTGGAATCGCAGGACTCCTCGCCTATCTGGTTCTCATCTTCGCCCCGCTGCGAAGCTTGAAACGAATCGAACGCGGGACGTCTGGAAAAAGCGAGCCGCGAAAACGCGAGCTCCATCTTCTGAGCGCCGGGGTGCACGCGGCGATCATGAGCTACGTCGTGTGCGCTGTTTTTTCCTCCGCCCAGTATCAGTGGTACCTCTTCTACGTTGTCGGATACGCGCTGTCGCTGCGGAAGCTTCACGCGATGGAACCAGCCGATAAGGTCGAGGCCGTTGCAATAGAACCTGTGCGAGCGCACGAGGACGGAATGCTCTGGAGAGAAGCAGTCCGAGGTTGAGTTGTCCGACAAACTTCAGTTTGTCGACCTGTGTACATATTTCGACAAACTGAAGTTTGTTGGACACCGTCGAGGTTGATTACTTATGTGTGGCATTGCCGGAATGTTCGGACCTGAAGGATCGATGAGCGCGGAGCGGCGGCGCGGGCTGCTCGCGCAGATGTGCCGTGTCATCGAGCACCGCGGACCCGACGATGAAGGCTTCCACGTCGACGGCGGCCTGGCTATCGGCATGCGCCGGCTCTCGATCATCGATCTGTTCACCGGCCGCCAGCCGATCACAAATGAAGACGGCTCGATCTGGATCGTGTTCAACGGCGAGATCTACAACTTCAAAGAGCTTCGCGACGATCTGCTTCGACGCGGCCACACATTCGAAACCGGCACCGACACCGAGGTCATCGTTCACCTGTACGAAGACGAAGGCGAGCGTTGCGTCGAGCGTCTCCGCGGGATGTTTGCTTTTGCGATTTGGGATAAACGCGAGCGCAAGCTGTTCATTGCGCGCGACCGCGTTGGCGTCAAGCCGCTTCACTATTGCGTCGCCGGCGACACCCTGGTGTTCGCGTCTGAGATCAAGTCGATACTTCAACACCCCGACGTCACACGAGAAGTAAACCTCGAAGCTATCTCCGACTTTCTGACCTTCGGGTACGTGCCCGATCCGGCAAGCGCGTTCCGCGGAATATTCAAGCTCGAACCCGGTCACACGCTGGCCTTCAAGGACGGACGTCTTACCACCAGGCAATATTGGGATTTCGATTACCGTAAGAACGGAAATGGCGGGGCGGACGAACCGCCGCGCGACGAGCGCTACTACACCGAGCGTATTCGCGAGCTTATTGCCGAATCGGTCAAGCTCAGATTAGTAAGCGATGTTCCGCTCGGCGCGTTCCTTTCGGGTGGAATCGATTCAAGCACCGTAGTCGCGATGATGGCGCGCGAGATGGACCGCCCGGTTAAGACTTTTTCAATCGGCTTCACCGAATCAAGCTTCGATGAGCTTCATTACGCGCGAATCACAGCGCGCCACTTCAACACCGAGCATCACGAATTCATCGTCACACCGGACGTATGCAAGCTGGTCGACGAAATCATCTGGCATCACGACGAACCCTTCGCCGACGTTTCGAGCATACCGACGTACATCGTGTCGAAGATGGCTCGAGAACACGTAACCGTCGTGCTTTCAGGAGACGGCGGCGACGAGTTGTTTGGCGGCTACGATCGCTATCTGGTGGATCGCAAGCGCGCAATGTTCGGGCACATACCCGGTTTCCTGCGGCGAAACCTGATGCTTCGGGCGAGCCGCGCGATCCCGCGAGCAATGTACGGCAAGAACTTCCTGCGCAACGCGGCGCTCGATTCCGACGCGCGCTACGTCGATAGCATTTCTTACTTCGATGAGGACTCCAAGCGACACTTGCTCTCTCGCGAAGTCCGCGGCTGGCTCAACGGGCGCGACTCGTCATGCGAGTTCAGACGATTGCTGGCGGTGCCACAATCCCTGGAGCGCCTGGACCATTTGCTATATCTCGACAGCAAGACTTATTTGCCCGGAGACATTCTGACGAAGGTCGATCGAATGAGCATGGCCCACTCCGTTGAAGCGCGAGAGCCGTTGCTCGATCACAAGCTGATCGAGTTTGTTCAAACGATTCCTGCGTCGCTCAAGCTTCGCGGCTCGGTCGGAAAACATATTTTGAAGTCCGCGGTTCGAGGATTGATTCCCGATGAGATCATCAATCGGCCAAAGCAGGGGTTTGGCGTTCCGATCCGCCGGTGGTTCAACAATGAATTGCGAGAGCTGCTCTATGACACATTGACCGATGCTCGAACCCGGCAGCGCGGCTACTTCAATCAAAGCGTCGTCGAAGAGATTCTGGACGAGCATCGCCGCGACCGTCGCGACAACTCGACCCATCTCTGGGGGCTTCTGACACTCGAGCTGTGGCATCGAGCCTTCATCGACCGATCGCCCGATCAGAACTTCGAAGGCGCAAAGCGAATCGATCTGGATCGGTTGAGCGTAGCTCCCGCTGGAGTTGCGGAAGGGTGCGCACGATGAGCGTGGCAATAACCGAAGCATCCGTCGCCCGACACACCGCGAAGGTCAGTGAATCTTCGCGTCGCCGCCCGCGTGTGCTTCATCTCATTACAAGCTTCGAGATCGGCGGCACCGAGCGGCAAGCCGTCGAGCTTTTGAAGCGGCTCGATGGGGAACGCTACGATGTGCGCCTTGCGGCGCTTCGCAACGAAGGACCGTTCTACAGCGAGATCGCGGAGCGGTTCCCCGACGTGCCCGAGTTTCCGCTGACGAGTTTTTATGATGCCAACGCGGTGAAGCAGCTCGCGCGTCTGCGCCGAATGATGCTGCGAGAGAGAATAGATATTCTGCACGCGCACGACTTCTACAGCAGCTTTATTGGGGCAGCGGCCGCGCGTCTCTGCGGAGTCCGAGTGATCGCGGCGCAGCGTCACTTGAAGCTGTCGGATCGCCGCGCTCACAAATGGGGCACGCGCTTGATTCATCGCCTGGCTAACAGGATTCTTGTGAACTCCGACGCCATCCGCGAACACATCGTCAATCATGAAAGCGGGCAGATGGACAAGATCGTCGTGGTCAAGAACGGAGTCGTGCCGATGCCTTCGTCTGCGCAAACTCGCGTTGAGCTTTGCAAAGAGCTTGCGGTCGATACCGGCGCGACGATTGTCGGCATGGTCGCGAGGCTTCAGACAGTGAAGGGCCATCGCTTCTTCGTCGAAGCAGCGGCGGCGGTCTTGCGCAAAAGGCCCGATGCTCACTTTGTTCTGGTTGGCGACGGACCGTTAAGACCGGAGATCGAAAATCAAGCCGCCGAGCTTGGCATCACCGATCGCGTGCATCTTCTGGGCGATCGAGCGGATGTCTCGCGGCTGGTCCCCGCATTCGACTTGCTGGTGCTCGCATCGTTGCACGAGGGCTTGCCCAACGCGGTGATGGAAGCGATGGCGGCGGGTGTTCCGGTAGTCGCGACCGCAGTCGGCGGAACGAAAGAATTGATCACCGACGGCGAAACAGGTTACCTGGCGCCGTCAGCGAATTCGGCGGCGCTGGCGGAAAGGATTCTTTTCGCGCTCGGCGATGAAGTTCATCGCGATGAAATTATTTCAGCCGCGCGTCGCAAGATCACGAGCGCTTTCGGGATCGAGCGAATGGTGGAGTCGGTAGAAGCTTTGTACGACGAAGTGATGGAAGTCATGTACGGGCGGCCCTCCGTGGCCTCCCCTCACTGATTACCGCGCGACTAAAGGGTAGCCACGGAGGGGCGGCCACAGAGGGCCGCCCCTACATGAAATGAAGAAGTCTGAAAACATTCGAGTAGCCATCGTAGTCGCGTCGATCGACATTCTCGGCGGGCAGGCGATCCAGGCTTTGCGGCTTATGGAAGGCCTGGGCGCGGAGCCCGGAATCGAGGCCGAGTTGCTGCCGATCAATCCGCGACTACCGAAACCGCTGCGATGGCTGCAGCGAATCAAATATGTTCGAACCGTCGTCACTTCGATCGCTTACATTGCAAGCCTGCTTGTGAGACTGACGCGCTTCGACGTCGTGCATGTTTTCTCGGCTTCATACTTTTCGTTCGTGCTTGCGCCGACGCCGGCGGTTCTCATCAGCAAACTCTACGGCAAGCCGGTGCTGCTGAATTATCACAGCGGCGAAGCCGAAGACCACTTGCGCCGCTGGCCTCGAACTGCGCTGCCGGTACTCAGGCTCGCCGATCGCGTCGTCGTGCCGTCAGATTATCTGGTAAAGGTCTTTGCCGCTTTCGGAGTGAAGGCGGAGGCGGTGTTCAACACCGTAGATTCTTCGCGCTTTCAGTTTCGCGAGCGCCGCGCGTTGAAGCCTGTGTTGCTGTCGAATCGCAATCTGGAGCCGCACTACAACGTTGCGTGCACGCTGCGAGCATTCGCAACGATCCAGACGCAAGTTGCTGAAGCCCGTCTGATCGTTGCCGGCGATGGAAGCGAGCGTCGTTATCTTCGGGAGCTCGCGGGTGAACTTCAACTCAACAACGTCGATTTCGTTGGCGCGGTCGCTCCCGAGCGCATGCCGCCGTTGTACGACAGAGCCGACATATTCGTTAACGCCTCGAACATAGACAATCAGCCGCTTTCGATCATCGAAGCGTTTGCCTCAGGATTGCCGGTCGTGACTACCGGCGCCGGCGGCATACGCGACATGATCAGCGACGGCATAACAGGACTTATGGTCAGTTGCGACGATCACGCCGCATTGGCCGATCGAGTGCTCAGCTTGCTAAGCGATGATGAACTTGCATCACGGATAGCAGGCCGCGCGCGCGAAGAATGCAAAAACTATTCGTGGGCCGCCGTGCGAAATCAGTGGCTTACGATTTATCGTGAGCTAGCCCCCGCGAACGATGCCCTGAGATGCAAACCGGTGCAACACGCGGAAAGCTCAGGGAGGATGTGATGGTTGAGGTGCGATCAGATTTAACAGTAGGCCTGCATCGACGTGAAGTAGCGGCAGGCGAGCGATTCGCTTTTGGAAAAAACTGGGAACGCTTTCTCGCGCTCGTCGATGAAGACCGAATCGGCAGGGCCGCAAATTCACTGAAGCTCTGGCTCGAGGTCGAAGATCTCGAAGGAAGGAGCTTCCTGGACATCGGGTCGGGAAGCGGGCTCTACAGCCTCGGCGCGAGACGACTCGGCGCGCGGGTTCACTCATTCGACTACGACCCTCAATCGGTAGCCTGCACCGCCGAGTTGAGACGGCGCTATTTCAGCAGCGACCCTCACTGGACGGTCGAAGAAGGTTCGGCGCTGGATGCGGATTACCTGAAGGCTCTCGGTGAGTTCGACGTCGTCTACTCGTGGGGCGTGCTTCATCACACCGGACAGATGTGGAAGGCGCTCGACAACGTGCACGGTTCGGTTGCGTCGGGCGGAAAACTGTTTATCGCGATCTACAACGACATGGGTTCGCAGAGCACTCGATGGAGAGCGATCAAGCGAACGTATAATAAGTTACCGAAGCCGTTCAGGCTCCCGTTTGCGGTCCTTGTGATGGCGCCTTCGGAGACGAAATCGCTTCTGCGCGCGCTTGCGACTTTCCGAATGGGCGAGTACATGCGCTCCTGGACCGAGCCGCGCCCCGAGAGAGGGATGAGCCGCTGGCGCGACATCGTCGACTGGGTGGGTGGTTATCCTTACGAAGTAGCCAAGCCGGAAGAGATATTCGACTTCTATCGCGCGCGAGGATTCACACTGACAAAAATGAATTGCGGCGGCGTCGGGCTCGGTTGCGATCAATTCGTGTTTACGAAGGAGGCGCCGGCTCGTGCTTAGCATCAGGCGCAGTAGCAGCATGACAATCAGGCAGATGTCCTACAACTTTTATGACTCGGCGCGTAAGGTTATCGCGCCGAGCCTCCTTCATTCGCAATCGCTTTACGAGAAAGTTCTCGAGTCGCACGTCGACGCCAAAACGCGATGGCTGGATCTCGGGTGCGGCCACCAGGTCCTGCCGAGCTGGCGATTGGAACAGGAAAAGAAACTGGTCGGCCGGTGCCGCTCGGTCGTCGGACTCGATTACGATTCAGGTTCGCTGCTGGCTCACAAGACCATCACCGAGCGAGTACGAGGCAGCATCACCGACCTTCCTTTCGCAAGCAGTCACTTCGATCTGGTAACCGCAAACATGGTCGTCGAACATCTGGATAACCCCGACATTCAGTTCAGGGAAGTCTACAGGGTGCTGAAACCCGGCGGCCTGTTCATCTTTCATACTCCGAACGCTCTCGGTTACCTGACGATCGGCGCGAGAATGGTGCCTGACCGTTTCAAAGACCGTCTCGTTTACCTGCTGGACGGCAGAAGCGAGAACGATGTTTTCGAAACTCATTACAAGGCAAACACGCGGAAAAAGATCGCCGAGCTTGCCGAGACAGCCGGATTCGATCTGATGAAAATCAAGATGCTGGTTTCAGAAGCCGGGTTCATGTTTGTGCCTCCCCTCGCGGTCCCCGAACTGGTCTGGATAAGACTCCTGATGACCAAGAGCCTCGAGCCCCTGCGAACAACCATCATCGCGATATTGAAGAAAGCGGCGTAAGGAATTCGTGCCCTCACGAGTTGCGCTCCGGCCCCGGCAGAGACACGCCGACCTCAAACGAATCAGTGACTGATTGAGTCTGGGCGGGTATAATCATCGCATCTGACAAACGGAGATAAGGTATGGAAGCGTTTGTGACTTCGCAGCAGCGGGAGACATTGACGAACCCGGACGCCCTGGTCATTCATCTCGGGCCGCTCAAGAGTCATCTGAGCGATGATGAGTTCTTCGAGTTCTGCGCTCTCAACAGCGACTTGCGAATCGAAATGACCAAGGAGGGCGAGATGATCATTATGCTGCCATGCGGAAGCGAGGGTGGACACCGCAACTTTGCGCTTACGGCAAGATTCGGTTCCTGGGCCGAGGCGGACGGCACCGGCGTAGGATTCGATTCCTCGAGCGGTTTCACCTTACCGAACGGCGCGAAGCGAGCTCCCGATCTATCCTGGATCGAGCGCGAGCGCTGGGAAGCAATCCCCAGGAAGCAGCGGAAGAAATTCGCGCCTATCTGCCCCGATTTCGTCGTCGAACTGCGATCAGAAACCGACACGCTTGTGGCCGTGAAGAAAAAAATGGACGACTACATGGAAAGCGGCGCCCGGCTTGGATGGCTGATCGACCCAATTCAGAAAAAGGTTCACATCTATCGTCCTAATGTTGAGGTCGAAATCCTTGACCATCCCGGTAACATTTCCGGCGAGCCGCTGTTGAAGGGCTTCGTGCTCGACCTGACTGGCATATTCGACTGACCGCGTTCGAAGAACCCGGCAATGCCCCGCGCTCCTAAAGGCACCCCAGCAAAGTCCCGTTCCCCCAACATCTGGTGAAATCGGTCAAATAGACATTTCGCTTACATGTAAGGGCGGCCCTCTGTGGCCGCCCCTCACTGGTAATTCGGCGGCCCTCGCAAAAGAGGGCGGCCACAGAGGGCCGCCCTTACATATCGAAAAACTGCCTCAATGAAGAATCGCCTCACAAAACTCGAGAAGCTGCGAGGGAAGAGCCTTCGCGAGCTTCGCGTTCGCGGCGCGCAGGAGCTCGCCAAACTGAACGAACGGGTGTTCGGCACGGCGGAACTGTCTGACGACGCGCTGTTTCGCCAGATCGATCCACGATCGCGGAACGGAAACGGCGAAGGCTCCGCGATGCTCATACTCGAGCGCATCCGGTCTTCGACAGTTGGCGCTTCAAACAGCGGGCTGCGCTTCTTCCCGGCCCTGGCCTGTCGCGATCAAGTGTCATCGATCGTCAAGCAGCGCTTTTCCGAGGAGCGCCGCGCGTTGCTTGAGCTGGCCGAGCGAGCGATCAAGTGCCGGTTCGATTTGCTTGGCTTCGATGATTTGAACTTTGGCGATCCGATTGACTGGCGTCTCGAGCCAACCAGCGGCAAGCGATCCCCGCTCGTTCATTGGAGCAAGATAAATTACCTTGACCCGGCTGTTGCGGGCGACAAGAAAGTAACCTGGGAGTTGAACCGGCACGGTCATTTCGTCACTCTCGGACAGGCTTACTGGATCACGGGCGACGAACGCTTTGCTGAAGCCTTTGTCGCACAAGCCTCGGCGTGGATGAACTCAAACCCGCCGAAGCTCGGCATCAACTGGGCAAGCAGCCTCGAGCTGGCGTTTCGCGTAATAGCGTGGACCTGGGCGATTCACCTGTTCGCCGATTCCGATCGGCTGACGCCAAAGTTCGTCACCCGATTTTTGAAGTTCCTCCTCGCTCAGGGCCGTCACATTGAGGGTAATCTTTCACACTACTTCAGCCCGAACACGCATTTGACCGGCGAAGCTCTCGGTCTGTTTTATCTGGGCGCGACGATGCCGGAGTTTGCGCGCGCGCGCCGCTGGAGAGATACGGGTCTCAGGGTCTTGCTCGAACAACTGGCGCGACATATCAGAAGTGATGGAACTTACTTCGAGCAGTCGTCTTACTATCACCGCTACACGGTGGATTTCTACACGCATCTGTTGGTGCTGGCTCGAGCGGCGGACATTGGCCTGCCTCGCGACGTGAAGGACCGGCTCTCGCTTGCGCTCGATCACCTGATGTTCATCACCAGACCGGACGGTACTTCTGCGCTGTTTGGTGACGATGATGGAGGCCGTTTGCTCAAGTTGAGAGCGCGCGCGACGAATGATTTTCGCGACACGCTGGCGACGGGTGCGGCGCTGTTTGACAGGAGCGATTGGAAATATGTTGCGGGCGGCGCGCCAATCGAAACACTCTGGCTGCTGGGGCCTGAGGCGCTTGCGGGCTACGACCGCCTGGAAGCACGCGAGCCGATCGAAACGAGCCGCGCGTTTTCCGAAGGCGGCTATTTCGTCATGCGAGACGGCTGGTCTGGCAAATCGAGTTACGCGCTGATTGATTGCGGCGCGCACGGGTCGGCGTCGTGCGCTCACGCGCATGCGGACGCGCTGGCTTTCGAATACGCGGCTGAGGGGCGGACCTGGCTAGTCGATCCGGGCACGTTCACGTACACCGGCGACGCGGGCCTCCGGGATCAGTTCCGCGCGAGCTCAGCTCACAACACGGTGACGGTTGACGGGTTGCCGCAATCGGTTCCGGGCGGACCCTTTGCGTGGGAGAGCGCCGCCGAATCTAAATCGAACGCTTTCTTTAGCAGCAACGCGTTTGATTATTTCGAAGGTTCACACAACGGGTATGAGCGGCTCAACGATCCGGTCACGCACACGCGATCGATTCTCTTTGTGAAGCCGGACCGAGAGCGCGACCTTCCATCGTTCATGGTCGTGCGCGACAAGTTCGATGCGGTCGAGCGGCACAGCTACGAGCTTGGGTATCACTTTTCACCCGAGTGTTCGGCTAGCGCCGATCGAAACTTCGTGACTGCGGTTGACCCGGCCGGGCTTGAGTTGGTGATAGGAACTTTCGGCCGCGTCGAAACAACAGCGCATATTGAAGACGGTTGGGTATCGCGTTGCTACGGGCGGCGTGACCCGGCTTCGGTAGCGCTGTTTAAAGCTGAGGGTCACGGGCCGCAAGACTTCGTGAGTTTCATAACATCGCGCAAATCATGTAGGGGAGGCCCTCTGTGGCCGCCCCAGATCGAAATCGCGAAAGGCGCCTGTCACCCAGCAGGGGCGGCCACGGAGGGCCGCCCCTACATGGCTTTATCGTTGGGTACAGAACAAGCGCATGATCTCTTTCTTGTCGCCGGGCAAAGCGATGAACTAACCGATAGTCGGCTGACTGCCAGGGGGTCGATGGCGTGGGGACGTTTCATCAAAGGAAAATTCGAACGCGGTTGTTTGATCGGCGGAACTCATTTCGAAGTCGCAAATCAACTAAGCCTCTTCTCCCCGGAAACGGTAGGTTGCTGCGCGGTTCAAATCGTCGAAGGCTGCGTTGAACTTACTGTTCAAATTACTATTCAAATTACTATTCATGGTGCGACCCGGTTTGACTTATCCTTTGATATCCCCCCAGCGAGGATCGTAGTCAACCAGTCTCCCTTCGATCCGTTGCCAGGCTCTCGCGTTCTCTCTTTTGCCCTCGCGGATTCAGCCTGGAAGCTCACTCAAGAGGATTAACTGTCGATGTGTGGAATCTGCGGCATTGCTATTCCAGAAGGAGTCAATCAAAAAGTCGACGCGGCCACACTCGCGCGGATGCGTGACAGCCTTACGCATCGCGGACCCGACGACGGCGGTCTCTACATCGATGGGGGCATAGGCCTTGGGCACAGGCGATTGTCGATCGTGGACCTCGCGGGCGGACATCAGCCAATGTCCAACGAAGACGGCTCGGTTTGGATTACTTATAACGGAGAGGTCTATAACCATCGCGACATCCGTCCCTCGCTCGAAGCGCGCGGCCACGTGTATCAAACCAACTGCGACACAGAGACCATCATTCATCTCTATGAGGAACAAGGCCCGCGCGCGGTCGAAGATCTGCGCGGCATGTTCGCGTTCGCGATATGGGACCGTTCGCGGCGCAGGCTGGTGCTGGCGCGCGACCGGCTGGGAATCAAGCCGCTCTACTACACGCTTTCTGATGATGGCGTAATCTGCTTCGCGTCTGAGATCAAAGCTCTTATAGAAGCGCGCGCGGTGAGGGCCGATCTCAACTACGACGCGTTGCCGGATTACGCCGCCAACCGTTCAACCTCGGGCGAGGAGACTCTGTTTCATGGCGTCAAGCGCCTGCTGCCGGGTCACACGCTGGTGTGGACCGATGGAAGGATCGAGATCGAGCGCTACTGGGATGTGAGCTTCGCGAAACCTGCCGACGTTTTGAGTGATGATCAATACATCGATCAATTTTCGGAGCTGTTCCGAGAATCGGTGAAGCTTCGACTGATGGCCGATGTGCCGTTGGGAATGTTTCTGTCGGGCGGCATCGATTCAAGCGCGATTGTGGCGGTGATGAGCGAGATGGTCTCCGAACCGATCAAAACTTTTTCAGTAGCCTTCGACGATCGCGAGGCCAATGAACTCGAGTATGCGAGGATGGCGGCTCGAGCCTTCGGGACCGATCATCACGAAATCATCGTCAGTCCTCAGCAGTTCTTCGACGCTCTTCCGGACCTGATCTATCAGGAAGATGAGCCCATCGCCCACCCTTCCAGCATACCGCTCTATTTTGTATCGAAGCTCGCAAGCCGGCACGTGAAAGTTGTCCTGACCGGCGAAGGAAGCGACGAGATGCTGGCCGGCTACGATAAGTATCGCAAGACTGTTTTCAACATCGCGCTCGGCCGCCGCTATCACGGCGTCGTGCCCGCGTCGTTAAAACGAGCGGTCGAGCGGGCAATTCTAAGCCTCAACGGGAGCTCGCGGATTCGCCGGAAGCTTTCGCGCACATTCCTGTCTCTCTCGCCTGAGATTGAAGATATCTACTTCGACAATTTCTCGGTGTTTTCGCGAGCGATGCAGCAACGGCTCTTCACCGCCGACACTCGAGATCGAATGCCTCAGCGCGATCCTTATCGCGCGTCGCTGTCTTTGATTGAAGGGTCCGATGCGGAAGAGTTGTTGGATCAGCTTCTCGCCGCCGACCTGAAGACTTATCTTCACGAGCTTCTGATGAAGCAGGACCAGATGAGCATGGCGGCTTCCATTGAGAGCCGCGTGCCGTTCCTCGATCACAAGCTGGTCGAGTTCGCCGCGCGACTGCCCATAAACATGAAACTGCGCGGGCTGACAACAAAATACATTTTGCGCAAGTCGATGTCGGACCGGCTGCCCAGTGAAATTCTCACGCGGAGCAAGATGGGATTTCCCGTTCCGATCGGGTCGTGGCTCCGAGGACAGTTCAGCCACGTGATTGACGAGTACGTGCTGAACTCGCGCGCGCTCGAGCGAAACATATTCAATCCGGATTTCGTTCGCGAACTGGTCGCGAGGCATCGCGCGGGCGAGAATCATTCTGAGAGATTGTGGGCATTGATCAACTTCGAAATCTGGCAGCGGCGCTTCCTTGATGGTGAAGAAGGAGGACTGTTTTCCGTAGCCCAGGCGTTTACGTCTGGGATCGCGAGCGGCCACGGCGTTCGAGCCCCGTTAACGGGGCTTGAAAAAAACGCTTTAGCAACTTTCGACCGTCGAAAGCCCGATAAATCGGGCTCGAAGATGAGATCAATCGCCGTCAACCCAGGCGTAAACGCCTGGGCTAGCGCAAAACGACCGGCGGTGGTTGCTGAGGAGTCGCTGTTGCCGATTCGCGACGCCCAGAAAGCAGAAGGCTTCTGAGGAGGGACGAACGAACAGATATGAAGATTCTGTGGGTCAAAGCGGGTAAGCTGCTTCCGGTTGATACCGGCGGAAAGATTCGCTCGTACAACATTCTTCGGCGCCTTGGCGCGGAAAACGAACTGACTTTGCTGTCTTACTACGGCGGAGCGCGGGACGTCGATTACGAAAAGCAAATCGCCGAGATGTTGCCCGGCACATTGAGCGTCCATACCGGCGCGCCCGAATCCAGTAAGCTCGATTACCTGCGACGCCTGTTCAGCTCGGCGCCTTACGCGGTGACGAAATTCACATCACCCGAAGTTCAGCGCAAGGTGTCGACGTTTCTCAATGATCGACGTTTCGATGTTGCAGTGTGTGATTTCCTGGCTGCCTCGCTGAACTTCCCCAAAGTTCTTACGACTCCGACCGTGTTGTTCCAGCACAACGTCGAATCGGCGCTGTGGGAACGGCAAGCTCGCCACGAAGCCAATCCGATCAATCGAATGGTCTACAAACTCGAGGCGGCGAAGATGCTTCGATACGAGCGCGCCGCGGTCGCGAGGTTTCAACACGTTATCGCGGTCTCAGAGAACGACCGCAGGCTTATGAGTGTTATGACGGATGCCGCTCGAATCAGCGTGGTGCCCACAGGTGTGGACCTGAAACAATTCAGCGGCAACCGGTCAGGAGAACCCAACACGGCCGATCCGCTTGTAGTTTTCGTTGGCTCGATGGATTGGGAAGCAAACATCGATGCGGTCGACTTTTTCTGCCGAGAGATTTGGCCCACGGTGAAGCAGGCGATTCCTCGAGCGCGATTCAGGGTCGTGGGTCGCAACCCGCATCCGCGAGTACAAAAACTCGCAAGCGACTCAATTGAAGTCACCGGAACCGTCGCGTCCGTCATCGAGCATTACCGCGAAGCCTCGGTCAACATCGTACCGCTGCGGATAGGCGGCGGCACGCGTCTGAAGATCTACGAAGCGATGGCGATGGGCAAGGCTACCGTGTCGACGTCGATTGGCGCTGAAGGATTGGACGTCAACGACGGCAGCGACATACTGCTTGCGGATTCTCCGGAGAAGTTCGCCGAGTCGCTGATAGCTTTGATTACAGACAATCAACTGCGTAAGCGGATTGAGAGAGCCGCGGCAGAGCAGGCAGCGCGTTATGATTGGTCGGTGATTACCGAACGATTTGAAGAAGTGTTGGCTGGAGTTGTTCGACTCGACGTCGATCGCGTGGGCGCCGTGATAACACCTGTAAGGGCGGCCCTCAGTGGCCGCCCCTCTTCCAGCAACGAAGTTTTGGCTCATCAAGGAGGGGCGGCCACGGAGGGCCGCCCATACAGCCTATGAAACTAAGCATATTCGGTTTGGGTTACGTCGGATGCGTATCCGCCGCGTGCTTCGCGGACCGCGGTCACGAAGTGATTGGCGTCGATGTGAACCCATTGAAGGTCCAGATAATCAATGACGGCAAAAGCCCGATAGTTGAACCGGGAATTGCCGACTTGATAGCTCGAGCCGTAGAGCAGAAGAAGCTCCGCGCGACAACCGACGCCGGCGAAGCAGTCGCGGCGACCGACGTTTCCCTCGTGTGCATCGGCACGCCCGGGAATCACAACGGCAGTCTCGACCTCAGCTACATCAAACGCGCCTGCCAACAGATTGGCGAAGCTCTGGCGCAGAAAGGTCGATACCATATCGTTGCCATGCGCAGCACGATGCTGCCGGGCACGATCGAGCAAACCGTCATTCCAACGCTCGAGATTTTCTCCGGCAAGCAAGCGGGCCGCGACTTCGGCGTTGCGGTTAACCCGGAGTTCCTGCGCGAAGGAAGCTCGATCTACGACTTCACTCATCCGCCGTTCACCCTGATCGGAGCCGACGATGAAGAGACATCTCTTCCACTTCAGAGGCTCTACGCCGGAACCGAAGCGGCGATGATCACGGTCGGCGTCAAGGAAGCCGAGATGGTCAAGTACGCCTGCAACAGCTTTCACGCGTTGAAGGTCGCATTCGCAAACGAGATCGGCAACGTTTCGAAGGCGCTCGGTGTGGACAGCCACGTCGTGATGGATGTGTTCTGCAAAGACACAAAGCTCAACTTGTCTCCTTACTACCTGAAACCGGGATTCGCGTTTGGCGGCTCGTGCCTGCCGAAAGACATCCGTGCGATAACCTACAAAGCCAAGGAGCTGGACGTCGAGGTCCCGCTGCTCAACTCAATCCTGTTGAGCAACCGCCAGCAGATCGAACGCGCGATCGACACCGTTCTGCGGACCGGTTACAAAAACGTCGGCGTGCTGGGGTTGAGCTT
This sequence comes from Blastocatellia bacterium, assembly GCA_035607285.1. Taxonomy (GTDB): domain Bacteria; phylum Acidobacteriota; class Blastocatellia; order UBA7656; family UBA7656; genus Onstottus_A. The sequence continues at coordinate 30,108 of DATNBZ010000203.1, forward strand.
CAAACCGGGGACCGACGACTTGCGCGAGAGCCCGATGGTTACTTTGATCGAGACGCTGATCGGAAAGGGATTGAAGCTGACGATCTATGATCGCGACGTCGAGCTGGCCCGATTGTTCGGCGCAAACAAGCAATACATCGAGCGTGAGATTCCGCACATTTCCTCGCTGATGAACTCGGATCTCAGCAGCGTAATCGAAGGCTCCGAAGTCGTCATCATCGGAAAAAAGGAAGACGAGTTTCGCGTGCTGGCGGACAAGCTGAACAATGGGCGGGTCATCGTCGATCTGGTCAGGCTTTTCGAAGTAGCCGACGCGCGCAAACAATACAAAGGCATCTGCTGGTAAGCGATATGAGTGCAAGCAACAAAGTAGTCAGTATTGGCGGGCGGCGCCTGATGTCGCACGCCGGACACGACCTCGATCGGGTTCGCCGCGCGCTCTCAGGCAGGTTCAATAATATTGTGCCGCATGGAATAGCCGGAGACGTTGAAAGTTATCTGGCCGGCGACTTGCGAGGCGAGACCGTCCATCTCAGGGTGATTTCGGCTCACGCGGCCGGCGACGCACGTGAAATGTTGATTGACGAATTCCGAGCGGCCGCAAAGCTCACGCATCCCAACATCGTCGCTACGAGCGAGCCGGCGGAGATCCTCGGCGTTCAATTCTGTGTCGTCGAGCACAAGCGAGACGCTCAGACGCTTCATGAAATGCTCGCCAACGAAGGATGGCTCGATGTCGCGGGCGCCTCATACATCGCGGACCAGATTGCCGGTGCGCTAGATCACTCTCATCAGATCGGCGTACTTCATCTGCGGCTTGACCCCGACTCCGTCCTTGTCGAACCCGACGGTTGGGTAACCGTCAGCGGCTTCGGGGCCGAAACAGAAACAGCGCGTCGCGCCGAGAATTACAAAGCACAATATGCGAGTCCCGAGCTTGTTGCGGGCGCGGCAGTCGATCAACGCGGCGACTTGTATTCGCTGGGAGCGATGCTGTATGAAATGTTAACCGATCGAACGCCCTATGATTCCGAGGATGCGGATCACATAAAGCACAAACAGATGAGCTATGCCCCTTCGCCGCCGCATTTGATTTCGCTGGACGTTCCCGAATCGGTGTCAGGAGTAGTAATGAAACTTTTGGAGCTTGAGCCTGACAATCGTTTTCGCAGCGCCGCCCAGTTTCAAGCTGCGCTTGACGCGGCGGTAAATCGGCTATGATCCTGTAGGGGCGGCCACGGAGTGAGTCATGCTCGTATTAACGAGCCGATACGGTGAAGACACCGCTTTGCGAGCTTTGCGGTACTTTGCGAGCTTTGCGTTCAACGTATTTTTCTCGAGCGGATTCCTTGCGCAAAGCTCGCAAAGGACCGCAAAGCTCGCGGAGTCGGGTGGTTTCTAAGGAGTGCCGCCCTTACAAGTTGGCCGAGGATAATACGTGTATCTTGAGTTTTACGGACTTAAAGAAATGCCCTTCGGGTTGACGCCTGACCCGAAGTACATCTTCAAGACTGAAAGTCATCTCGAGGTGCTGGCAACAATCCGCTACGCCGTCGAGCACAACAAGGGACTCGTGGTGGTCACGGGCGAGGTCGGCACCGGCAAGACCACGACCCTGCGAGCGGCGATGCAACAGTTCACCGATGAGGTCCAATGCGTATACACCTTCAACCCGTTCCTGACCGCTCCTGAATTCTATGAGCAGTTGGCTGATGAGTTTGATCTGGGTCTGAAGCGAACCGCGTCAAAGCCCGAATTGCTCTCCGCGCTCGGTCATACGCTTGCGCTACGACATTCAAAAGAACTGCGAACGGTTCTCGTAGTCGATGAGGCGCACGGGCTGCCTTCCGCGTTGCTTGAAGAGATTCGCCTGCTCATGAATTTCGAGACGAACAGCGAAAAGCTGTTGCAGGTGATATTGTCGGGACAGCCCGAGCTGCAAGACGTGCTGAACCGGCCCGAGCTTCGACAGCTCAAGCAGCGAGTCTCGCTCCGTTGCGAAGTAAAGGCGCTCAGCCTGTTCGAGATCAACAAGTACATCCGCTTCCGTTTGAAGCAGGCCGGCGCGCGCAGCGTGAACCTGTTCGACAACGGCGCAATCGGTCTGATCGGCAATGTGTCACAGGGAATTCCACGCGTGGTGAACAACGTTTGTGACAACGCGCTGCTGTATGGCTACGCTGCCGGGGCCGAAACGATAAGCCGGGACATAATCTCAGACGTGATCGAGGCGCTAGACCTGTCGCCTGTCAATAGACCCCATCGCTCATTCGCATTTGATGATGAAGCAAGCTCGGGCCTGTGAGAACAATCGAGTAATTCCGAAAAACGATGAATCCTGTAGGGGCGGCCCTCTGTCTGTGGCTGCCCCTGTTTGGTCAGTGAAAATGTTTGCGCTTGCGAAACAGGGTCGGCCACGGAGGGCCGCCCCTACATGCTGTTGAAGGTTTCGATTACAGCTCACTCACTTCTGTTTTGTTCCTGCGCGCTCAGAACGGAGTAGAAAAGATCGTGCATCGCGCGCGTCGCGCCCTCCGCTGGATCGGCTTCGCGAACGATCCTCAACCTCGAATCAAAAAGGTTCTGCTGCGTAACGCTGAGTCCCGGTGCTACTTCGATCTGAACCAGATCAGCGCCACGATGGGCTTCGGGAGTGAACTCGCGCAGACCACCGCATTGCCAACACACGCCGGTCTTGTTGATCAATTGGCACAAACCTTCGTAGGTGGAAATCATCGTCGCGCGGGCGGCAGCCAGGCGATGACGAAACACGGGCTCGGAAAGCTCCAGCATCGCCGCCGATTCCTGATTACTGAACCCGAGCACTTCGCGAAGCATGATCGCAGCCTGCTAATGCACGAAAAACAAAACGCGATGTGCTCGCGAACTTCGTAGACAAAATCGGGACGCGACAACACATCGGCGATCTGCTCGCGGTACTCGGGGCTCGAGTCGGCTTCGCGCTCACCGTAGAGCTGGGCTTCCGTTCGCCAACGTTTCCTGTTGCGCAGGTGATCGAGGCAAACGTGAGTCGCGATGCCGAAGAGCCAGGTCTTGAACCGCGCTTCGCCGCGAAATCGCGGCAGGCTTTCGAGCACGCGCACCAGCACATCCTGCAATAAGTCCTCGGCGTCCTGACGCAGAGTGACCATTCGATACACATAAGAGAAGAGCGGTTTGCGAAACGGCTCAACCAGTTCTGAAAAAGCTCCCTGGTCACCGCGAAGCGCGCGCTCAACCAGTCGAGACTCCTGCTCGATGTTGATTTGGTCCATCATGGCATAAGAACCTGACATAGTTGCAACCGGTTGCCAAACGGGTCGCGAAAAGTCGCGATGCGCACGACGCCCGGAACTTCCTGAACTTCACCTTCAAACTTGACGCCTTTGGCCGTCAGTTCATTCTGTGTTCGATCGAGATCGTCCACTCTCAGCACGACCGTCGCGCCGGGTTCCTCATCGCTCTCGCGCATTCGATTCAATCCAATCGATGCAGCGCCGTCGGCGTGGCTGTACTCGCACCAGCCTTCGATCTCGACAGTCTTCTTGAGGCCGAGCACTTCACCGTAAAACTTCTTCGCCGCGTTAAGGTCCTTCACGTGATACCACGAAAGATTCACTTCCATTTCGCTTCCTCCTTATCTCGGATGTCGCCTTCATGAACTTAGTCGTTTGAGCTGCACGGTTCCGCCAAACTCTAGAAAGGACGCGATATTGCGGCATTCACACCGGGATCAGTAAGTCTCAAAGTATCGCCAGGAACGTTTAGCCTGTGGTTAAGTGCAAGTCTCGGCGACGGGCGTTCAGAGTACCGACTTTAGTCGGGCAGTGCCTTACGCGGTCGACACCTCACCGGTGCGTCGAACCACTGAACAATTAGAACAGTAGGAGCCGCGAGTTTGCCTCGCGGTTGTTGATGGCGTTATGTTCTTCTCATCAAAGTAACCAGAGAGGAGATTATTCACGATGGCAACACGAAACGGCAGCGCGGTTTGGGAAGGAACGCTGAGAGAAGGCAAGGGCACCGTAAGGCTCGGGAGCGGAGCATTCGAAGGGCCTTACTCATTCGCTTCGAGATTCGAAGAAGGCACGGGCACGAACCCGGAAGAGCTGATTGGCGCGGCTCACGCGGGATGTTTTTCAATGGCGCTTTCGGCAGGCTTATCGAAGGCGGGCATTTCACCGAAGCGGATCGAGACTACGGCGAAGGTTCATCTTGGACCAGTTGAAGGCGGCTTCGCGATCACGTTGATCGAGCTCGACACAACGGCGGATGTTCCGGGCATCGATGAGAAGACCTTTCTGGAACACGCAGAGGGAGCTAAGAAGAATTGTCCTGTGTCGAAGGCGCTCGCGGGGACGGAGATAAAGCTCAATGCAAAGCTCATGAGCTGATTGGGACGATATCTCGTGTTCTTGAATAGAGGCGGTTGCGATGCGGTGTGTGAACCCACGCCTGACATTGGGATTTTTCGTCGTCTACTCACTACTACTTTAGCTAGCAAGGGCGCGCTTAAGATCTTCTAGTGTCTCGTCACTCTTGAAAACAGACTCCCGGGCACTTGCCAACAATTCCTCAAGGAGACGGCTAACCGACTCACTCTCGTCGCTTCTGAGCCAGCCCACAGCTTTGCCGGCGCTGTTTAGAATGTTTACTTTGATGATGCCCTGCTCCTCCGGATCTTCGAAGATGTTGACGCTGGACTTGGGAAAAGACACGACATAATCGTCGTGGTCCTCTGCCATATCCTCAAACGGAGTCCAGATGACCTGCTTGGCTTTCGATTTTTCAAGTAGGGCTGTGAGTATGGATCGGATATCGTCCTTAGTCATCGTCTGACCCTCCCCGCAAGAATCTAACTTCCTCCATCCAAGCTGATACCTCAGCAGTATAATCGGAAAGCTTGTTGTTTGCAGGCCTGACAACAACGCGGCTTTCCGGTTCCTCAAGTTTTCGCTCCAAGAGATCCTGCAGCTTCTTCAAATAGGCCACCATCGATTGAATCTGAGTTGTACGCTCATCCGTGCGGAAACCGCGTCTGCTACGAAGCTGGTTGAGAGTCTCTCTGAGCGATTGACTTTGAAGAAGCGCGGTTTCATATCGAGCTCCGTGCAGCGCAACTTGTACTCTTTTCATTCCCGCTTTGATTGTGGCGAGGTCAGAAATCGTGTCTGTGTCCGAAATCGATCGAATCGCACGATCGGTGGCGAGCCTTGCAGATTCGGCGGCGGTTCTTGCCTTCCGCGTTTGATACCAAAGTAGAGCGAATCCTGCGAGCGATAGGAGAATGCTAAGGCCGCTTGAATTGCCCTGAATCCAAAGCCAAATATTCTTTAGACTCTCCACTCAGCCTCTTTTGACAGGTTTATGTTCCACCCAGGAAGGACAGCTCGGCAACAGATCGTACCCCGCAACCGACTTAGAAGCAACTGCGCTTAACTCCTATTTCAACAGACTGCGCCGGTGCTCGCTCAACTACGCCCAATCCATCTTCGGGTGCATCGTGTGCCATTTAGTCGCGCGCTCGTAAGCTAAAGCCACTCTCAACGGCGCGGCTTCATCGTACAGGCCGCCGGTGAACATTATCGATCTCGGCAGATTATCGACGAACCCGGCCGGCACACACACCTGAGGATGTCCGGTGAGATTTGTCACCACTAAACTCGCGCTGCCAGGCGCAGGCGAGACGAACACATCCCACTTCGACATGAGTTTGTCCATCTCGCGCATCAACAGGGTTCTCGCGCGTTGAGCTCGAATGTATTCGACTGCCGGAATGAATCGCGCTGTTCGAAATGAGTTTGGCCAGTCTTGCGGAGTTTGTCCCGAAAGCTGATTGACTCGCCCGTCCCGAGTGATGTCGTCGAAGGCCGCGGCGGCTTCGGCGTTGAGTATGATGCGGAGTGACTGAGCTGAAAACTGCGGCAACTCCATCGGTTCGAGATTGGCGCCCGCCGTCTTCAAAGCGGTCAGCGCCTCGTGGTGAAGAGCCTTCGTCTTCTCATCGCCCTGTTCAAACTCTGCCTTGAGATACCCGATGCGCATCTTTGAAAGCGGCGCGTCAGGTGTCCAGTTGAAAGGCGCGTCTCCCACGGTGATGTCTCGCTGGTCCGGCCCGTAGACCGCAGACAGCACCGCCGAAAGATCCTCGACGCCTCGACAGATCGGGCCGATCTTGTCCATCGTCCAGCTCAACCCCATCGCACCGTAGCGGCTTATGCGACCGTAAGTCGGACGAAGCCCCGCACAACCGCATCGAGACGACGGCGAGACAATCGAGCCTAACGTTTCAGTTCCTATCGAGAAGCCGACCAGACCAGCCGCGGTCGCAGAAGCCGGGCCCGCTGACGAGCCGCTCGATCCGATTCGATCTTCTTCCACCTGCCACGGGTTGCGAGTTACTCCTGCAAACCATCGCCCGCCCTGCGCGAGCGCGCCCATCGAAAGCTTCGCGACGAGCACGGCGCCGGCGTCGCGCAGCCGTTCGAAGACTGTCGAATCGTAGTCGATCATCTGATCGCGAAACGGCTCGGCGCCCCAGGTAGTCTTGATTCCTTTGGTCGCGAACAGGTCTTTTATTCCGCAGGGAATTCCGTGAAGCGGCCCGCGATATTTTCCCTGCTTGATCTCGGAATCGGCTTCTGCAGCCTGTTTCAAGGCGAGCTCTTCAGTCAGCGTCACAACGCACAGCAGCTTCGGCCCGAAGCGCTTTAGACGTCCGAGGTACATCTTTGTCAGATCAACCGACGACACCCGCCGCGTTCTAACAAGTTCGGCGAGCTGCGTGGCGGTAAAGAAAGCAACCTCATCGAGCGAGTTGTATTTTGGGATTTCCTGTTTGGTCGGCTTGAATTTTATCGCCGGCTTGCCGGATTTCTTTCCGGGCAGCGCGGGATGAAACGCGGTGGCCGGTTCAGTATCGAGCGGCACGTCGATCTTGCGAAGCGCCTCGTAGCTTGCGAGGCTGCGATTCACGCCCGGCAGCGCCATCGCTTCCTGAGCGTCGTTCAGCTCGATGCCGATCAATTGCTCGGCCGCGTGCATCATCTCTTTAGTAACGCGCTGCGGCGTTTGAGATTGTTGTTGCACGGCTTCCGCAAAAACGTCATCGAGTCGAGGCGCGGCAAGCCCGGCCACTCCCACGGCGGGAAGCATCTTCACAAAGGTGCGGCGGTCAACGCCGTGATTCGACGAGTTTACTTTTGTTTTGCGAGTATTCTTTCTCATCATAATCTTCTCATTCTCATTTCTTAGCCTTCGAGCGCTGGCGTTCTAAAGCGGGTAATCAAAAGCCCGTAGGGGCGGCCCTCCTCAGAAACCACCGCCGGTGTTTTGCTTAGCCCAGGCGTTTACGCCTGGGTTGACAGCGGTTGAGCTCGCCCTCGAGCCCGATTTATCGGGCTTTCGACGGACCGAAAGCCGCTCAAGCGCTTTTCAAGCCCCGTTAACGGGGCTCGAAGACTGTGGCCGCTCACGATCCCAGGCGTAAACGCCTGGGCTACGGAAAACAGTCCGACAGCACGGCGGCGGTTTCTTCGCGGGATCGGCTCGTTACTACGAGCATTATTTACTACGTGGCCATCCCTGACGAATCATACTCAGCGCAAAGACGCAAAGGACCGCAAAGCACGCAACTGGGGCGGCCACGGAGGGCCGCCCCTACACTGCGTTAGTACGCTCAGCAAAAGCAATGGTTGTTGCTACTCCTTCCGAGCTTGTTGGGCCTTCGAGCCGATCTCCTTCAACAGCTCCTGCACCGCTACCTCGATCTGACGATCGCGGCCCGCGAGGTTGTCTTCCGGAGAGTTCTCTACCGAGATATCAGGCTTCACGCCGTAGTTCTCCATGTTCGTCCGGTTCTTGTCGGCGAGATAAACTCCAACGCCCGGCGTGCGCACTGTCGAGCCGTCAATCAACGAATAGCTGCCGGTCCCGATCACCGCCCCCATCGTGGGAGTGCCGATCACCTTTCCCAGGCCAAGCGCGCGAAAGCCCGCCGGGAACATTTCAGAGTTGGAGGCTGAACGCCAGTTCTGCACGACGACCTTCGGGCCGAAGAACCCCGCAAACGGCCGACCGGTGGGCTCGGTTCCACGCGGCTGCCAGACCTGATACTCACGCTGCACCAGGATCGCCAGCAGCTCCTGTTCGATATTGCCGCCGCCGTTCCATCGCTCGTCGATGATCACCGCCTCTTTGTTATGGTTCTCACGAAGCTCCTTTTCAAAGCGCCTTAACGAAGGTGGATTCATCGCCTGAATGTGCAGGTATCCGATCCGCCCGGCGGAAAGCTTATCTACCAGCTCGCGGCGCGTCTTCACCCAGCGCTCGTACCGAAGCTGACTGTAGGCCTGCTGATTGACCGGTTCGATGCGTGCCTTCCACGCGCCTTCGTCCGAGGGTTTGTTGTTGAAAGTCACTTCGACTTTTCGATTCAGCCGGCTATTCAAAAGCTCCCAGTAATTGTCGCCTGCCTTGACCGGCTTGCCGTTGATCGCGATCAGATAATCCCCGGCGCTGACCTTTACCCAATCCTTGTCCGCCGGACCTTCTTCATAAACGTGAGTGACTTTGTATCGGCCGGCCGAGTCATCCGCTTCGAGCTCGACTCCAAGGTGAGCAGTAGAGACCCCGCCGGCTTCGCGACCGCGCGGCGGCGGCGCGGCTCCGGTGTGCGATGCGTTCAACTCGCCGATCATCTCGTTGACGATGTTAACAAGCTCCTGGCGATCGCCTACGAATTCAACAAGCGGCTGATACTTCGCGCGCGCGGCGTCCCAATCCTTGCCGTGCATCTGCGCATCGTAGAAGCGGTACTTCATCGTGCGCCACGCATCGTCGAACATCTCGGCCCACTCGGCTGACTTGTCGATCCTCACTTTAGCCGTGAAATTAATTCGACGGCGTCCAGCATCGCGGCCGCCTGACGGGGAAGCGGCTGCCGCTGCGCCACCGAAGCCCCCGGAAGCGTTTGCGGCCGCGGGCATGGAGACCGAGTAGATCGAAGATCCTTCCTTGAAGAACAGCGTGCGGCCGTCGCGCGAGATGTTCAGGCTGTTTATGCCGCCCCTAAAACCGAACCCGCCGCCGCCACCGCCCGCGGCGTCGTCGGCAGGGGGCTCGCCGGCGATAATCCGAGTCAACCGCCTGCCGTCTTCCTGAATCGAGTAGACGACGGGAATCGAACGAAGGCCCGCCGGTTCGGTGGTGACGAACACTACAGTCCGGTTGTCGGGTGCGATTCCGTAGTTGAAAACCGCGAACGGCATTCGTGTTACCTGCCGGGTGCGGCGCTTCAGTCCCGCCCAATCGACGTTGATTTCCTTAGGCGGCGCGTTGCGCTGACCTGCCGCGACTCGCCGAACGACGCCGTCATTGGACTGATCCTGCAAGTCACCCTGCTCCGCGCGGTCTTCGGGATCGGCGGGATCGCGATCTTCTCTTTCAAGAGCGACCGAATAAATCTGCGCCGTTCGCTGCTCGCCTGTATCGTCGGTCCGGACGAAGAACAGCTTGCGGCCGTCGTGAGTGAATACCGGGTTGACTTCGCTGAATGAATCGAACGTTACCTTTTTCTCTTCGCCTCCCGCGGAGGGAATCAGATAAATGTCGGATGTCCGAACGTAATCAGGCTTCGAGAAAGCGATCCATTTGCCGTCCGGCGACCACACCGGAGAACCTATGTTGCCGTACTTTGACGATGAAAGCTCGACTGTTTGCTTTGTCTCAACCGTGTATTTCCGAAGCTTGCTATCGGAGCCGGTGAAGGCGATCTCTTTTGAGTTTGGCGACCACGCGAATGAAAACTTCAACGTGTCCAAGTCGGTCACCTTCTGCGGTTCGGCGGACCCGTCGGCCGCCGTAATGTAAATCTCTTCGCGGCCGCTGCGATCGCTGATAAACGCGATCGACTTGCCGTCCGGCGAATAATCCGGCTCCTTGTCGCGCGCCGGGCTGTCGGTGATCTGGCGAAGGTCGCCTTCTTCGGTCGGCGCGGTGAAGATCTCGCCGTGAATCGAAAAGGCTATGCGACGGCTGGAAGGCGCCAGGGCATAGTCGTCGGCCTGCGAGTTGAAGTCGCGAATCTCGGCGATGTTCTCCTGGGTTTCAGCGGCTATGTCCAGCTTGATCGGCGCAGCGCGCCTGCTTGCGACATCGAGCTTCCACAAGCCGAAGTCGTGTTCGAACACGATGACTTTGCCGTCGGCGCTGATGGAGGGGAAACGCACGTCGCCGGTCTTGAAGCCGGTCACGCGGTCGGCTTTTCCGCCGGCTTCGGGCACGCGCCAAACGTTCGTGAGACCGTTGCCGTCGCGGTCGCTCACAAAGTAGATGAACCCATCAGTGCTCCACATCGGCCAGCTATCTTCTCCGTCGTAGTCGGTGACGTCCGTGAACTTTTTGGCGGCAATGTCCATCACCGTCACGTCGGTCTGAAACGCGCCGTGATAGTACTTGCGCCAATAGACTTGTCCCTTGCGATTGATCGCGAGCTTCTTGCCGTCGGGCGAGTAGCACGCGTTCACTCCCATATCCGCCCCGGCGTTTTTCTCCATGCTCCCGTCGACGGACACGGTGTAGAGCTTGGACATGAAATCATCGCCCCGGCTCGAAGCAAACAGCACCGCCCGGTTATCGGGCGTCCAACCCAGCACCGTATCGTCGGCTGAATTGAAGGTGAGCTGTTTGGCATTCCCGCCGTCGCTCGCGACAATGAACACGTCGAAGTTGCCGTTTCGGTCCGATGAAAAGGCGATCCATTTGCCGTCCGGAGAGAAGCGCGGATAGACATCGCGCGCTTTGTTTGCGGTGATTCGCCTGACGTTTTTGCCGTCTTCATCGGCGGTCCAGATGTCGGCGAGATAAGTGAACGCGATGCGTCCGTGATTATAGCTCGGGTATCGGACCAGTTTGACTTCGCGGCCGAGGACAGCGGCGGGCGCGCAAGTAATCAATAGAAAGGCGAGAGTGTAGAGCTTTTTCATAGGGCCTCCATGCAAGCTTAAATGATTGGTGAGTGACAAAGACGCAATGTCCGCCGCCGGGGTTACAAACTACGACGTCCGACAAACTTCAGTTTGTCGTTCGAGTCCGCCTTTTCGACAACTTCAGTTTGTCGTTCGAGCCCGCCTTTTCGACAAACTGCAGTTTGTCGAACTTCCGTTTGAACTGCGAACGGCGCAAGCGCTATGATACCCCATCCATAGCGAATCAGTAATGCAGTAGTGGCTCGTTCAGTGCCCGCTACCAGTGGTAACCAATTCAGATTTCGGAGGCGAAAATCATGAAGCTATCAAATCGTATCTTGATCTTGTGCGCGACTCTTTTGCTGATTGCCGTGCCCGCATCGCTGTCAGCGCAATGGAACAAGAAGCCTTACACCGAGTGGTCGGAGAAGGAGGCGACAAAGGTGTGGGAGAATTCACCGTGGGCCCAGACACAAGTCTTCAGTGACACTTCAAGCGAGTTCAAAACAGGGCCGGCTCGGGGCGCACTCGGAACCGGGGATACCACCAGCGGTGACTACAGCGTTCACTCGCTGAATATTCGAATGCGTTTGCTCTCGGCAAAGCCCGTACGCCAGGCGTTCGCGCGTATGGTCGCGTTGTCGCAAAAGGGTAAAGTGACGCCTGAGGTCGATGCCCGGCTCAAGGCGTTCGCTACGCAGGACTTTCCCGACATCATCGTAATTTCTCTGGATTGCGATGCAAAAGAAAGCAAAAACGAATTCCGTGAGTTCAAGGCGTTGCTGGACAACCGCACAATCGCCGATCTGAAACACAACACCTACATTACAGGCAAGGGTGGCGAGCGGGTCTATATTGAAGCCTATCAGCCCCCGAAAAATGACAACCTCGGCGCGAAGCTCATCTTCCCCAGGCTGGTCAACGGCGAACCTTTCATCACAGCCGGCAGCGACGAGATTCATTTCTACTCGGAATTCTCAACCAAGTACGTCTTGAACATGCGTTACAAGATCAAGGACATGACGGCTGATGGAAAACTGGAGTATTGAACCATGAACGTTGTAAATGATTCGGCGATGCCGCGACGGCGCAGCGCACTGATGGCCATGGCGGCGGTGTTCATCTGTTCCATCATCGCTTTCGGACAGTACGACAAGAAGCCTTACCTTGAATGGTCGGAAAACGAAGCGAACAAGATCATGAACAACTCGCCGTGGTCGCAGACGCACACGCTCACCGACACATCAAAAGCGTTCAACACGTCCAGAGGCCGGCGAACCGCGGTTTCGACGGCGTCCAACGTGGTCAAGGTCAACTTTCGAATTCGCTTCCTGTCTTCACACCCGGTGCGCCAGGCCATCAGCCGGCTGGCCCTGCTGCATGACAACAAGATACCCGAACAGATGCTTGGGCGATTGAAGGCGCTGGCCGAGGCGCCCTTCCCGGACTATGTCGTGGTTGCGGTGACCACTGACTCTGACCGAGGCAGTGACATGCTGACCCAGGCTAACGAAACGCTGCAGCGGGCAACAACGGCGGTACTGATCAACAAGACCTATCTCATCACCAACACCGGCCAACGCGTTTTTCTCAAGGAGTATCAAGCTCCGCGCAATGACGGTTTCGGGGCGCGGTTTATCTTTCCGCGCATAATCGACGGCAAAGAGATGCTGACCGCGGGGAACGGCGAAGTGGTCTTTCACGCCGAGATGGGCGGCGGCTCGGACCTGAACAGCGGAGTGACAACCAGCGACACCGCTAATGGATACGGGTTCACGCTCCAGACCAGATACAAGGTCAAGGAGATGATGTTCAACGGGAAGCTCGATTATTAATGGGCACTCCTGTATGGGCGGGTCCTCCGTGGCCGCCCTTAGTGGAGCAAGCGCTTTCTCGAAGGAGGGGCGGCCTCGTAGGACCGCCCATACAGGACCAGCGAATTCTTTGGTACACTCCACTAGGTTCTCCTCTTCAGTAAGTAGAACCACCTTGGCGCCTCGCTGCCCTCGACGCGGACAAAGTCTTCGGCAAAAAACCCGTCGTCCAGCGCCGCCAGAAAAGCCGCGCGCGTTGCTTCTCGCCACTCAACGCCCAGCTTCGGCTCGCTCTCTTTGAGAGCGTTGATATTGTTAGGAATCTCGATAGAGCACCGGGAAGCCGAAAGAGCGCGGAAGTCCCCAAGCAGCGGCCGCGAGCCTTCGCTGTAGATTAGCGCCGACCCAATTACCGCGGCGGCTTCGCTCGGATTAAGCGAGATCCTTCCCGCGCGTCCAGGGGCTTCGATTGAGCAGCGTTGCTTGACTCGATCACTGCTTAGCAACCACCTGACCCAAAGTCGATCGGTACCAAAGCCGCTATGCAGCGGGCTCGACGTAGCTTCACCATAGAAGTTCGGAATGTAGCGGTGAGATATCACGCCGAGCTTTGTGAAGTTCAGGTGCGCGTTCAAGCTCTGAAGCGGATCAAACGTCCACGTGATTTCGTCGAGCCCTTTCTCGAGCGCGCGAGTCCGTTGCGCAAGCTTCAAGTAAAAGCCGGCGTGACAGTTTCGATAGTCAGGCTTTACCGCGAGCATATGAGAGTGCAGTGAAGCGCGGCCGTCTTCGAACCCCGGAAACCCATAAGCAAACCCGATCATCAGGTCGCCGTCGAATGCGCCGAGAACGATCCCGCCGGCGTGCTGTGTAGCCACCAGCGTCGCGGCAGGCACGGTATCGAGATCGCTGAACTGCCAGGCTTCTTTCTGCAGATCTTCGATCGCGTGGAATTCGGGCTCGCCTTCCACGTCGCGGATATGGAAATGCCTGTCACTCACCTTCCATTCGAACATCAAGTCACCTGCCTGCCTCTGCGGCTTGCAACAGGGATCATTTCGAGCGCTAAAGTGTTTCAGCGGCATGCTAAGCGCCGCGCTATTATTCCTGCAAACCAAAACTGCGCCGCCATTCTCTCTTCGACAGTGCCCGCACAGATCTCATAGTCACCGCTCAGCCAGAATGGTAGAACTGGAGGAACCGTTATGCGAAGCGTCCAGGCTCTACTACAAGTTCTGCTACAAGCTCTGCTGATAGCGTTGATAGTCCTCGCTGCCAGTCCAACGTCATCCGCTCGAGCGCTACTGCCCCTTCAGTCCGATACCGGCGTGATAAGAGGCGTCGTTTTAGATTCGCAGGGCGCGGTCATAGCCAGCGCAGAGATTCGCGCCACCAATAACCAGACGGGCCAGGCATTCGTGACTAAGAGCGACGACACCGGCGCGTTTCTTCTAAGCGGTGTGCCGTTCGGCGACTACAGCGTGCTCATCACTTCGCCCGGTTTTGCAAAGTTTCATACGCCGGTCACCTTAAGTAGAGAGACGTCTGAGGCCCCTCATAATGCAACGATGCAGGCGACGCTGGGCGAAGTTCGAATTGATGCTCATATGATCAATCTCGGAAGCATCGTTACGGGTTGTGTGGTGTGTGGCTATACCTACTTCTCGACACGATACGCGGATCTCCCTTTTCTCGATCGCGACCCGCAAAGGCTGGTGACGCTTCAATCGGGAGTCACCGAACACAAAGGGCGCTTCTCAATCGCCGGCCGCCGAGTTGAAAACAAGACTGCGCTGCTGGACGGCGTCGACAATCGCGACCCGGCGACCGGGCAATTCACCGCCTCGTTAGGTCTGGACACTCTAGCCGATTTCAATAGCGACTACACGAATGCCGACACAACGGTGGGATCCAGCTATGGACAGAACAGCGCGCCCCTTCTTTCCGCGACAAGCAAAGCAGGCACTAACAGCTATCACGGGCAAGGCCTTTGGCAGTTCGGGCGCACGGGACTTAGCGGCAACAATTTCTTCACCAATCGAGGCGCGTTGCCACGTGACGAAATGATGTTCGATCAGCCGGCGTTCACGTTTGGCGGAAACATATCAATACCCCGTGTCTTCAGCGGAAAGGATCACGCTTTCTTCTTTGTCTCCTATGAACCAACTCGCGGCCGCGAAACTACAGGCCGGCAAGTCACGGCGCCGCTGGCATCGTTCATCGAACGCAATTCCGCAATTCAAGGCGCGCTGTTTCGCAGCCTGTTCTCGCTCGGCCGCATTCCGCTGGCAGATGGCCCCGGCTTGCAGGACCTCGATGGTGACGGGCTGAATGATATCGGCGACGCGCCGGTCCGCAGCTCAACATCGCTTATGCGAAAGCTCGCGTTTGCTCGGGCCGATTTCGTTCTCACGGATAGGCTTCAACTAAACTTGCGCTACTTCGGAGATCAGGCGCATCGGCTTGATGACTTCAACGATTCAGCGTTTACGCCGGCATCACCACTCGACGCTACGCACAGAGGCGACCTCGCCGTAGTGCAGCTCACCGCGTCGATCAACCCTTCAACCTTTAATGATCTTCACTTTGGCTTTCTGAAAGGACGGACGGTTCTTTCAGGCGCGGGCTCGGACGCGCCTGAGCTTGTCGCCGTGAATACGCCCCTGGGCGTCGGCGGCGGCATCCCCGAGTTCCCGGAGCGACGTGAGAACCGCGCGTTGACCTTTGCGGATACGCTTTCGCGCGCGGCCGGCGCACACGCCTTAAGCGCGGGCGTGCAGATTACTCGCCGTAATGAACAGTACGCTAACCTAGGACTGAGTCAGGGACGTATTTACTACGCCGACGCGCTCGCGATGATAACCGACGGCGCGCAGTCGGCCGGTGATCCTGCGCGCTCGATTCTATTTGCAGAGCTTCAGCAATCATCCGAACTCGAGCAGTATCGATTCACCGACCTGTACGGCTTCGCAAACGACACATGGCGGGCGGGCCCCAGATTGGTGCTCAGTTACGGCACGGGTTACAACGTCTACTCCGGCGCGATCTACGGGCGGAAGACGGACAAGAATAACTTCGCGCCGTTTGCGAGTTTTGCTTTTGCACCGACGCATTCCGAAAGCGTCATCTTGCGCGGAGGCGCAGCGATTCTGTACGCCCCACCGACGCGCCTGCCGTACGGAGAGATCAGCGCTACGCCGCTGTATCCGGTTGCAACCGGTTTTGCGCGGCCCAGTGAGATCACCGGGACGCCGCTGCCCCGCGGGTGGACCCAACGAGACGGGTTGTCGATATCGAGCAGGCGTACGCAAACGAGATGCGCACAGCCTACACCGAGTCGGCGTTCTTCTTCATTCAGCGCTCGATCGGTGACAGATTGATCGTCGAAGCGGGATACAACTCGACGTTCGGGCATCGACTCACGCGGGCTTATCGAGTCGAGCGCGGCCGCGTCGACTTGCCGGCGAATGATCGCCGGTCATCAGACGAAGAAACGATCTCGATTGCTTCCGATGGGAACTCGAGCTATCACTCGTTGCAGGTGAGAGTGACAAGCCGTGAGCGGCGCCGGGTTACCTTTCAAGCTCATTACACGCTTTCAAAATCGATCGACACTGCAAGCGCCGACCGTCCGAGTATGTTTCGCGCGCTCGGACTGGGGCCGGTCGACGAGAACAACGCGTCGCTCGAACGAGGACCCTCGGATTTCGATCGCAGGCATCGAGCCGTTGGTTTCTTCGTATGGCGAGGCCCGTCGTTTCACGGATCAAAGGAGCCGTGGCTGGGGAATTGGCAGTTCAGCGGAATCGTGACTCTCGAATCCGGCCCGCACGTTTCGGTCTACTCGAGCGGCGACTTCTTTGGCCGGCTGGGCGATTTCAACCACGACGGCGTGTTGAATGACCGCGTGGCTTACATCGGCCCCGGTTCTCTGCAAAGCTCGCTGCACAAGAACGCGAGTCCTGCCGATCGATATTTCGACGCGAATCTGTTCGCAGCGCCAGGCGTTAGAGGAGGCGAGCCGCTTGGCCGAAATGTCCTGCCATCGCCTGGGTATGCTTCGATCGACTTGTCTATCCAGAAGAAGTTCTCGCTCACGGAAATCCAGAAGATCGAGGTGCGAGCTGACGTGTTCAACGCCGCAAACCGAGTCAACTTCGCGGCGCCGGTTACGGATCTCGTCAGCGCGGACTTCGGCCGCAGCGTCGAAGCGGGGCGGGCCCGCATAGTTCGGTTCGTGCTGAAGTATTCATTCTGAGTAAAAACTCCCGCGCTGTTTTCAGCGTCATCTGAGCCGGCGCCTGGCTGCTCATGACCGCCACGGCGCAGTTCATACCAATATGGTTGCTGCGCTTTTCCGCGTCAGATAGAATCTCACGGCTCGCACCGCCTCGAGGATTGGACACAATAGTTCAAGAAGCGGGGCCCTCCGCGATCAGAATGTAGCACAGACTTTAGTCTGTATTAGGAACTACAGACTGAAGTCTGTGCTACCTGAAGTTCTAGCACCCAGAATTCCAGCGATCAGGCTTCCGTGGAGGCACAGGTATATGACTGCCACAGCAATCACAGAAAACGTCGAGACCGGGCGGGATTTGGAAAAGCACCCGAAGGGTCTCTACGTATTGTTCGCCACAGAGATGTGGGAGCGCTTCAGCTTCTACACGATGGTGTCGATGTTCACGCTTTACCTGCGCGATCCGAACGAAGGCTTCGCGTGGACCGCGGCGCAGGCCTCGACTCTCTACGCGAACTACATGATGTTCGTCTACTGCAGCCCGCTGATCGGTGGATGGATCGCCGACAAGAAACTCGGCTATCGAAGAGCGGTGATGATCGGCGGGTTCTTTTTCATGGCCGGACATCTGTTGCTGTCGGTACGTTCGCTCCCGTTTGTATATGCCGCATTGACATGTCTGGTTATCGGGAACGGCTTCTTCAAACCGAATGTCTCGACTATGGTCGGGAACCTCTATCCCGACGGAAGCCATCTCAAGGACCGCGCTTACAATCTGTTCTACATGGGCATCAACGTCGGAGCGTTTCTCGCGCCGCTCGTTGCGACGGTGATGCAAAAGAGTTTCGGCTTTCATCCTGCGTTCGCGGTGGCGGCGTTTGGGATGGTCATCTCCGTTACAATCCTGTGGAGATTCAAGCACTATCTCGAGGACGACAGATATCGCGCGGCAAAGCCGGCCGCCGCGCTTCAATCAAAGGCCGCCGACAAGCAGGGCATTATGGACGCGGTCGCCGAATGGAAGCGAATCGGCGCATTGGTCGTGGTGTTCGCCGTCGTAGTCGTTTTTTGGATGGTCTTTCATCAGAACGGCACGACGATTACTTATTGGGCGGATGAGAACACAAACTGGAGCGTTAGAGGCATAATCTCGAACTCGATAAATCCCGGTTGGGTCCTCATCCTGACCATACCGCTGATCACTTTTTGGAAATGGCTGGACAAGCAAGGTAAAGAGCCGGCGACGCCTACCAAGATGGTGCTTGGAATGGCGATCACATCAATCGCGTTCCTGGTTTTCTTCATCGCGGCAAAAACCGGCGAAGCTACGGTGACCGGCGACAACATCTACGCGTTCAAGGTATCTCCGGTATGGCTGCTCGGCGCTTATGGAGTGCTGACGCTTGGTGAATTGCTGCTCTCGCCGATGGGGCTTTCGTTAGTCTCGAAAGTCGCGCCGACTCGCTTTCGAGGAATGATGATGGGCGGCTGGTTCGTGGCGACTGGTCTCGGAAATAAGCTGACTCAGATCGCGGTGTTCTGGACCGAGTGGAGGCACTCGACGTTCTGGCTTGTGCTGAGCGGGGCAGCGATGGTGATGGCGGTGGTGTTGCTGGTGTTACTCAAGCCGCTTAAGAAAGCGATGCCCGGAGTTTGATTCGCCGAATTCTTGTTGAAGGGGACGATTAGAAGATGGCAACAGACCTGGCCGAAACACTACCCGCGCCGGACACTTCCGGCATTGGCGGACATCCTTCCGGGCTTACAACGCTGTTCTTCACCGAGATGTGGGAGCGGTTCAGCTACTACGGAATGCGCGGGCTGCTGGTGCTCTTCCTGAAAGCGTCCATCGAAGACGGCGGTTTCGCAATGACCGCTGTCACCGCGACTGCTATCTATGGCCTTTACACTTCGAGTGTCTATTTGATCGGGCTACCGGGCGGGTGGATTGCCGATCGAATTCTCGGATACCGTAGAGCAGTTTTCCTGGGAGGCATCGTGATAGCCGCCGGTCACTTCAGCATGGCGCTGGGATGGACCGTGACTTTTTACCTTGGGCTGGTGTTGATAGTTCTGGGCACCGGCTTGCTCAAGCCAAACGTCAGCGCCATCGTCGGAGATCTTTATCCCGAAGGCGGGGCTCGTCGCGACGCGGGGTTTTCTGTCTTTTATATGGGCATCAACACCGGAGCGTTTGCCGGGCCGTTGATTTGCGGTTATCTGGGAGAGAATGTCAGTTGGCACCTCGGATTCGCCGCGGCTGGAGTCGGGATGGTCGTCGGGCTCATTCAATACAGGTTGGGATATGCGCGATTAGGAGAAGCCGGGCTCAGGCAGATTGATTCGAGCGAAAGGGGACGAGCAGTTCGGCTGCTAATGGCCGGTGTTGCGCTCGTCGTCGTTATCTTGCTGGCTCTCGTATTGCTGAACTCGAGTGGGACGGTCAACCTCAGTCCCAAGAGTGTTGCCGAATCGATGGGCTTCGTCATCGCCGGGCTGGCGATCTTTTATTTCGGCTACCAGTTGCTGTTCGGGGGCTTCAACTCGATAGAGAAAAAACGCATCATCGTAATCTTCGTGTTGTTTCTTGCGGCAACCTTGTTCTGGTGTGGATTCGAGCAAGCCGGGTCGTCGATGAATCTCTTCGCGAAGGACTACACGAACCGCGTTTTCTTCGGGAAGATGATGCCCGCGTCGTGGCTTCAGTCAGTCAACGCAATAATGATCATCGCGTTTGCTCCGATATTCGGCGCGTTGTGGCTGCGGCTTGGAAAGCGACAGCCTTCGATTCCAGCGAAGTTCGCGCTTGGGCTTATACAGCTCGGCGTCGGCTTCGCAGTAATCGCCTGGGCGTCGGTATACGTGGGAGACGCGAGCAATCCGAACAAAGTCAGCGCCGCATGGCTCGTCGCTACATACTTCTTCCACACAACCGGAGAGCTTTGCTTGAGTCCGGTTGGACTGAGCGCGATGACGAAGCTGTCGCCCGCAAAACTAGTCGGTCAAATGATGGGCATTTGGTTTCTGGCTACTTCATTCGGGAATCTCATGGCAGGCCTGCTGGCGGGCAAGATGGAAAGCATGGGCCTCGTGCAATTATTCAGCTCCGTGGCGATTTGGACTGCCGCGGTCGGTCTTCTTCTTTTGTTGATCAGCCGGCCGGTTAAGCGATTAATGGGCGACGTTGAGTGATACAATAACTAACGACTGAAATCAGGGCCTTCCCAACTTGGACGCCCTCGCTTTACCGGCGTATGATCGTGACTACGAGGGAGCTATGTCGTCAACAACAGTTTCAGAGCCACCTGGGTTTAGCGATCTCTCAAAGGCAGAACAGGTTCAATACCTTATGACATTGTGGGATCGGATCGTTGAAACTCCCGGAGAGATCCCGGTTCCTGAAAGTCATCTAGAGCTTGTCGAGGCGCGTTTGAGAGACTACCGCAAAGACCCGAGCGATGCTCACTCATCCTTCGAAGTCCTGGATCGTTTGGCAAATTCACCAAAGTGAAATCCTACCGCGTTGAGAACAAACCAATCGTCGATTCAGACGTTGAAGCAGCGTTCGATTGGTACGAAGGTGAAGAAATTGGTTTGGGTTACAAGTTCCTGGATGAGCTTAGAGAAACCTATTATCGAATCCAGGATGGCCCTTTGAAATATCAAGTACTGCGCTCGGGCGTGAGGCGAGCACTGACGAGGCGATTCCCGTTTGGAGTCTACTTTCTCGATCGAGGGTGACGTAATTGTCGTACTTGCAGTCCTTCATGCCGCGTAGGATCCGGCCGTATGGCAGCGTCGCGTTGACTAGAGTCGTTGGTCTTACTTTCTTGGATCGACCAGAGCCTGATACACCAGAGTTCGCGAGAGTGAGACCAGGTCGACGCCGCCCGTGCTGCCGAAACGCTGGATCATTCCAATGAAAATCACGTCGTTGGTCGGATCGATCCAAAACCAGGTGCCGGCGGCGCCACCCCAGCTCAGAGTCCCCTTCCCGACCATCGATCCAGCTCTTCTCGGATCATTGAAGACAAGAAAGTCCAGTCCAAACCCCACCGCGTCGCTGAACAGAGCCGACAGACCGACGTTGTTAGCAGCCAGCGCAGCCTGCGGA
Organism: Blastocatellia bacterium; assembly: GCA_035607285.1. GTDB lineage: Bacteria > Acidobacteriota > Blastocatellia > UBA7656 > UBA7656 > Onstottus_A. The sequence continues at coordinate 51,240 of DATNBZ010000203.1, forward strand.
ATCTGGTTCGTGCCCATCAGCTCGATTGACGCCGGAGACAGTATTCGCACTCCGTCCAGTTCGCCGCGATTAACAACCATCTGGCAGAATCGAGAGTAGTCCGTTGTAGTTGAGACTAATCCGCCGCCACCCGATTCGAGCGATGGAGGCTTGGTGAAATCCTGAACAAAGCGATTATCGGGCGATGCTTCGACGAGTTGTTTGGTCTTCGGATCAACACTATAGACCGCACCCAGGCGCGAGACCTTATCGGCGGGAACGGTGAAGAACGTGTCGTGCATCCTCAACGGCTTGAAGATGCGGCTCTCGAGAAACCGGCCGAGTGTCTCGCCCGACAGCTTCTCAATGATGTAACCCTGCAGGTCGACCGCTACACTGTAAGACCAACGCTCGCCCGGCTGGAACAGCAGCGGGATACCCGCTACTTTCACGGCCATATCCTTGAGCCCGATTGAGGTCAGCACCTTCTGCTCCTGAAACATCTTGTCGACCGGATGAGTGTCCGATAGACCATAACCGAACCCGGCGGTGTGACTCATCAGCTCACGCATCGTTGGGGGGCGCTTGGCGGGTTCGAGAATCGGCTTGCCGTCCGCGTCTTTTCCCTTCCAGACCTTCAGATCTTTGAACTCGGGGATGTACTTCGTGACCGGATCGTCGAGCGCCCACTTGCCGTCTTCGAACAGAATCATCATCGCTACGCCGGTGATCGGTTTCGTCATCGAGTAGATGCGAAACAATGCATCCTTACGCACGGCTTCGCCGCTGGCGGCGCTCATTTTTCCGTAGGTGTTCGTCGTTACAATCTTGCCGTGACGCGCAAGCAAGGTTTGCATTCCCACAACCTCGCCGTTGCTTACGGCTCGAGCCATGGCTGCATCGAGTTTCTTGAGCCGCTCGGAATCAAACCCAACAGATTCGGGGTTGGCTGCTGATGAAAGAGCCGCGTTGGGTTTCGACGACGCGTGGTTCGCCGAGCCGTTGTGTTGGGCGCTGACGACGTTTGAAAACACAAGCGCGGCGGCACACAAACAGACGCAACCCACAAGTCTTAAGCCGGCGATTCGAGAGGTCCAAACAATTCGATCCATCGATTTCTCCTTCACAGAGATTGTGAGACTGAGCGGATCGGCCTCGCCATTCAGCTTGATTGAGAGCAGTCAAGCCATTCGGTTGCGGCTAGCGGCCGTTGAACCCTGCTGTGAGATTAATGAAGGCCAATCGCTCGACATAAGACAACGTCGCCGTACGTGGTGTCAAGCTCTGGTAGTGTTCGGTTCTGCGTTGCTTAATAACCTCTGCGTGCTTTGCGGTCCTTTGCGCCTTTGCGTTGAGTATTGTGTCTGGCTCCCTTCAATACCTAATACCCAACGCAAAGACGCAAAGGACCGCAAAGCACGCGGAGGTTGTTAGAAACGCAGAATCCGAACACTACCCAAATCTATGGTGTTGAAGTCTACTTTCACGCCCCACTCCTGATGCCTTACAATCCCACTCTTCTAACCTTACTCGAATCAGTGGAAACTCCTGGAGGCTTTATGAACACGCGCCAGACACTTCGGCAGCAAAACATCGTCTTCTTCTTGTCTATTCTTCTGAGCACCGCGCAAACTGCGCCCATCCTCGCCACGCAAAAAGACTCGAGCCCGTCGCATCCAGCCACCGCCTCTGCAAACGGCAAATTCGAGCTCACCATCGACAACATCATGCGAGGCCCCGGCCTCGTCGGTAACGAACCGCGAGCCGTTCATTGGTCTCCCGATAGCCAGCACATCTACTTTCAGTGGAAACAGGCCGGCGAGCCGCGAGAGAAGGACTTCGATACTTACGTCGTAAATCGCGACGGAAGCGGCCTGCGCAAGCTGACTGAAGAAGAAGCCAAGAACGCGCCGCCGATCTTGGGCGAAGTTTCAAAGGACAAGAAGATGACCGTCTTTGTCGATGAGGGAGACGTGTTCATCTATGACAACGTCGCCAATCAACGAAGACGCATCACAAGCACCACGGACGCTGAAACCAACGCGCACTTCACTCGAGATCAAAAGCACATCTACTTCACTCGAGCGAATAATCTCTACGTGATATCGCTCGAATCGGGTTCATTGGTGCAGATGACCGACATCACGGCCGGCGGCGGCGCGCCCGCTGCCGCACCGATTGCGGGAGGAGGCTTTGGCCAGGGTCGAGGACAGGGACAAGGAGGCGGCCAACGCGCTCAAACCGACTCGGCCCAACAAAAGGGCACCGAGAGCCAGGAGTACCTCAAGAAGGAAGAGCGCGACTTGCTCGAAGTGATCAAGCGTCGAGCCGAGAAGCGCGAACAGGATGATGAGAAACGCAAACGCGATCATCCGCGAAAACCTTTTGCGCTGGCGGCAAGGCAGACGGCGGTGAACCTTCAGCTTACGCCTGACGAGAAGTCCGTCATCGCTACCGTCGTCGAATCAGGCGACGGCGCGAAGAACACAATCGTTCCCAACTTTGTAACCGAGAGTTCTTATACCGAAGACATCGGAAGCCGCTCAAAAGTGGGCGACACGCAATCGAGATCGAGACTCGCGGTCATTGGCGTCGACAACGGCGATGTCAAATGGGTCGATCACGGCCAGAAGCTTGTTGTATCAGCTAACGAAACCAAAACTGAAAGCACCGTTACCGAACAACGCGAGGGCGAAGCCCGAGCGCAGCAAACCGGCGGCCGGGGAAACCAGGGCGGCCGGGCGAATGAGCCGCGTGAACGCGACGTTCAACTCTCTCAGCCTATTTGGTCGGAAGACGGTAGCAAGGCAGTCCTGATGGCGCGCTCGGCGGACAACAAAGATCGCTGGGTGTTGGGACTCGATCCGGCTTCTGGCAAGACCAAGGTCGTCGTCACCGAACACGACGATGCATGGATCGATGGGCCGGGCGCGTTCACGCTCGGCTGGATGAAGGACAACCAGCACATCTATTTTCAATCCGAGCGCTCGGGTTACGCGCATCTCTATTCGATTTCATATGAGGGCGGTGAACCGACGCAACTGACTTCAGGCAAATGGGAAGTGACCGGCGTTCAGATGTCGGATGACAAGAGCCGATTTTTCATGACAACCAGCGAAGTGCATCCGGGCGAGCGCCACTTCTACACGATGTCGCCCGATGGTGGCGAGCGAACAAAGGTCACGTCGATGCCGGGCAGCAATCAAACATTCGTGTCTCCGGATGAAAAGATGCTCGCGTTGATTTATTCCTACAGCAACAAGCCTCCCGAGATTTACATCCAGGAAAACAAGCCCGGAGCTTCGGCGATCAAAGTTACTTCGTCGCCGGCCCCGGAGTTCTGGACTTATTCGTGGATCGATCCGCCCATCGTCACCTTCAAGGCTCGCGACGGCGCCGAGGTCTACGCGAGATTGTATAAGCCGAAGTCCGCAAAGAAGGGCGCTCCGGCAGTGATCTTCGTTCACGGCGCCGGCTACGCGCAGAACGTTCACCGGTACTGGTCCAGTTATTTTCGCGAGTATCTGTTCCATCATTTCCTGATGGAGAACGGCTTCGTAGTTATGGACGTCGATTACCGCGCGTCGTCGGGATACGGCCGCGATTGGCGAACGGGAATCTACCGGCACATGGGCGGCAAAGACCTGGACGATCAGGTTGACGCTGCGAAATGGCTTGTCAGCGAACAGGGCGTAGATCCGAAGCGCATCGGGCTTTATGGAGGAAGCTACGGTGGATTCATCACGTTGATGGCGATGTTTACTCAACCGGATGTGTTCGCCGCGGGCGCTGCGTTGAGGCCGGTGACGGACTGGGCCCACTATAATCACGGCTACACTTCGAACATCTTGAATGTGCCGCAGAAGGACGCCGAAGCCTACAAGCAATCGTCCCCGATCTACTTCGCTCAGAATCTGAAAGGCGCCTTGCTGATCTGCCACGGCATGGTCGACACCAACGTGCACTTCCAGGACACGGTTCGGCTGGTGCAGCGGTTGATCGAGTTGCGTAAGACAAACTGGGAGCTTGCGGTGTTCCCGGTTGAGGACCATGGTTTTGTCGAGCCGACGAGTTGGGCTGATGAGTACAAGCGGATCTTCAAGTTGTTTCAGGATAATCTGCAGACTGAAGCGAAACCCGCGGCGCGAAAATAGGTTTGGTCTGCGGCTAATGGATCAATCGAGAAGCTCAGCGAGGATTTACAGGTTGGGAAGGAGGGCTTGCCCCCGCTCTTCATGGTGCATTGGATTTAGTATCCTGGAAGAGCGGGGGCAAGCCCTCCTTCCCAACCTGTAAATCTTCGCAAGGTACAGCATGATCGGCTATCTTTTCATGAAGACTCTCAAAGTTGGTGTAGCGCTCTCGCTACTCACCGTTATGTCACAAGCACAAGGACCCCAGTTGAAATCACGCGCGGAACTCACCAACTACGAAGAAACCAGCCGCTACGATGACGTCTTGCGGTTCTTCGGCGAGCTTCAGAAGCGAAGCCCTCTAGTTCGCGTCGAGACGTTCGGCCATTCGGAAGAAGGCCGCGCGTTGCCCCTCGTCATCTTGTCCGATCCGCCGATCTCCGATCCACGCGATGCGAGAGCTTCGGGCAAGCCGATCGCCTTTGTCTTTGCAAACATCCACGCCGGCGAAGTCGAAGGCAAAGAGGCGATGCAACACATCGCGCGACGAATCGTGCTGGGCGATCTGCGCCCGCTTCTGGATAAGCTGATCATCCTTGTGGCGCCGATCTACAACGCGGACGGCAACGAGAAGATCAGCGTGATGAATCGCACCGCGCAGAACGGCCCTCCTGGCGGCGTCGGCGTGCGAGAGAACTCAAAAGGCCTGGATCTAAACCGCGATTACATGAAGCTCGAGTCAAAAGAAGCGCAAGCGATGATCGCGCTGCTCAATCGTTGGGACCCGCATCTGACCGTCGATCTTCACACTACCAACGGCTCGTATCACGGCTATCACCTGACCTACTCGATCCCGCTCAATCCAACGATTGATCCGAGAATCATCGCCTATCATCGCGAGAAGATGATGCCCGCGATCGCGAAAGCCATGCTGGCGCAGCACAAGCTTCGGAGTTACTACTACGGCAACTTCGAAGGCGAGGCGGCCAAGCCGGGCGAGCCCGACAAGCGAAGATGGGAAGCGTTTACGCATCAGCCGCGCATCGGCCAGAATTACGTTGGGTTTCGAAACCGTTTCACGATTCTGTCTGAGGCTTACAGCTATTTGGACTTTCGCCGGCGAGTCGAAGTAACCGAAGCATTCGTCGAAGAGATTCTCAAGTACTCGGCTACGCACGGCGCTGAGATGGCGCAGCTCGCGAACCAGGTCGATCTCGACACGATTCGTCGCGGCCTGAATGGTCCGCCTTTTCAAATGGGCGTCGAGTATGAAATGAAGCCGCTGCCCAAGCCGGTCGAGATCCTGGTAGGCGAAGTCACCAAGGTCAAGAATCCGCGTTCCGGCCGCGATATGACGGTGATGCTCGAAGACAAGTTCACGCCGGTCAAGATGCAGGACTTCGGCTTGTTCGCGGCCAAGCGGTCTGTCCCGACAGCGCGCGCTTACATGTTCCGCCGCGAAGACGGAACTCGCGCGGTGATCGAGAAGCTCCTTCAACACGGCATTTCAGTCGAAGAGCTCACCGAACCGCTGACAACCGAAGTCGAAAGCTTCCTGATCGAGAGTGTGAAGAAGGCGACGCGACCTTTCCAGGGCCACCAAGCTATTTCGCTCACGGGTCATTACAAGAAAGAGACGATCACGTTTTCAGCAGGCTCGATCATCGTGCGCGCCGCCCAACCGCTCGGAACGCTAGCGGCTTACTTGCTGGAACCTGAGAGCGACGACGGCCTTACGAGTTGGAACTTTTTGGATGCGTATCTCGGGGAAGGCAAGGTTCATCCGGTTCATAAGGTAATGGTCGATTTTGCAGCCGCGACTCGGCGGCTAACTCAATAAAGAGCGACATTCGTCACCGTTGTGCTGGAAGAGCCGGCTCTCTAATCGACTGAGCACTAAAGCCACAGGGAGCCTCATCGATGTTGGCGCATCGCCCCTCATTGCGAGAGAGGAGTAGAATCAAACGTGCCGGTCATCTCGATCTTCTTTGGCATAGTTATCCGTATGTTCTATCGCGAACATGGCGTTGGTCACTTCCATGCGGAGTACCAAAGTCAGCAAGCAACTTTCACGTTCGACGGGGAGATCCTCGCAGGGATGATTCGGTCAAGAACGGCACTTCGGCTGATTCGAGAATGGGCGCTGTTGCATCGTGACGAGCTGGAAGAGAACTGGCAGCGCATGAGAACGGGCGCGCCTTTCGAAAGAATTCGTCCGCTAGAATAAGGAGACACTATGGAGCTTCTGCCTACAGTGATTGAAGCCGAGTATCGTGGCGGGTACTTGATAAACCTCAAGTTCAACGACGGAGTCGAGCAGACCGTCGACTTTGCGCAATGGCTGGAGGGCCCTGTGTTCGAGCCCCTAAAGGATGTCAGCTATTTCCAGAAGTTCTTCCTCGATGGCGGGACAGTGGCGTGGCCCAATGGAGCCGATATCGCTCCAGAGACGCTTCACGAGTTGGCAAAGTCGCGTCAAGCGGCTTGATCGCATGGCGAGCCGGGAAGGGAGTTGTCATCAATGTCGGAGACTATTTCAGACGAACGCGAAGATTGGGTACGGCTAGCGTTGCGAAGTTTGGCGCGGGCTTACGACGACGATGAGCCGGAGTATTCGCATGAGCAGATCAAGGAATCGAATCCCGAGTATCGAATGAAAAGAGGTACCCCATGGCTAACGCCAAATACCAACCCATTCGGCACAACCATAAAGCCTTTCTCAGAAGAGCGAAGAAGCGCTGCGGTTTTCAAGAGGCATATCAAGCACTCGCGGCTGAATACGATTTAGCTAGCAAGTTGCTTGCTGCGCGCCCGAGCCCGGCGCACCCCGAATCTAATGAAAGCAGGGCGAATCTGAAATGAAGACATCCCAGAGGAGACCTAAACGATGAACAACCGTGTCGCACTCAAACTAAACACAAGCGCCGCAGTCGCGCTGATCATCGCCATCGGCATCTTTCCGATAACTTCTCGCGCACAGGATCGGCTCAAGACGATGCCGGGCTATGACCGCTACGATAAGATGGCAAAAGAAATTCCCGGCTCGGTCAAAGGCGGATCGCTCACCGTCAAATGGCAGGACGGCGGCAAGTCGTTCAACTACTACAAAGACGGAAAGGCCTATCACTACGACATCGCCACGAAAACGGCTACAGAAGCCGGTTCTGCGCCGGCCGATGCGGAAACCACAACCATGGGCGGCCGCAGACGTGGCGGGCCCGAGCGCGGAAGGCAATTCGGCTCGGCTACGTCGCCCGACGGAAAACTCAAAGCCACGTACAAAGACCGCAACCTCTGGCTCGGCGACGCGAACGGCGGAAATGAGGTCGCCATCACAACCGATGGCAATGAAAAAGCTCGCATCAAATACGCCACGGCGAGCTGGGTTTACGGTGAAGAGCTGAATCAGTCAACTGCGATGTGGTGGTCACCCGACAGCAAGATGATCGCGTTCTATCGCTTCGATGAGAGCCAGGTGCCTGACTACTATCTGGAAGTCGATCAGACCAAGCTTCAAAGCAAGATGGATGTCGAGGCTTATCCGAAAGCAGGCGTGAACAATCCGATCGCCGACATTCTGGTCTACAACATTGACACGAGGAAGACTGTGAAGCTCGACGTGCGCGACGGAAAGCCTTTTGATAACTCAGTCGTCGGGCACTATGCCTACGCGGTTCAATGGTCGCCCGACGGAACCGAGTTGCTGTTCAATCGAACCAACCGGCGTCAGAACATAATGGAGTTCACCGCCGCCAGTCCCGAGACCGGCAAATGCCGCGTCATCGTGCACGAAGAGTGGCTCGCAAGCTGGACTGAGAACCACCCCCTGTTGAAGTTCCTGAAAGACGGTAAGCGTTTCATCTGGGAATCCGAACGCACCGGTTGGAAGAACCTTTATTTGTACGATCTGAGCGGCAAGCTGCTAGCCACTCTGACAAACCATTCATTTGAAGCCGGCGCTGTTGTGACCGTAGATGAAACCGCGGGGTTGCTCTACTACATGGCTCGCGATGGCGACAATCACATGAAGCTTCAGCTTCATCGCGTCGGGCTGGACGGCAAGGGTGACAAGCGGTTGACCGACCCGGCGTTCAATCACACCGTCGACGTATCGCCCGACGGAACGCATTTCATCGACGTCGCGCAGACTCACGACATCCCGCCGGCTACTCGACTGATGGATGGAGACGGCAAGCTAGTCGCTGAGCTTGCAAAGAGCGATGCCAGCAAGTTCGACCAGCTCGGATTAAAGCGCGTCGAGTTGATCAAATACAAAGCCGCCGACGGCACGACCGAGCTGCACGGCTTGCTGCACTTCCCTTCCAACTTCGATCCAACTAAAAAATATCCGCTGCTGGTGACCGTGTACGGCGGCCCGGCGACAAATGGAGCACGTGAGGTATTCACGACGCCAAGCACGCTCACCGAGTTCGGGTTCCTCGTCGCGGCGCTTGATTCAAGGAGCGCAGCGGGCCGCGGCAAACGCTTTCTTGACGCGATCTACATGAAACTGGGCGTTCCCGAAATAGACGATCAGGCCGCCGGCGTGAAGGCGCTCGGTGAGAGACCTTACGTTGACAGGAACCGAGTAGGGATATTCGGGACGTCTTATGGCGGCTACGCTTCGGCGCTCGCGATCCTGCGATATCCGGACGTGTTCCAGGCGGCGTCGGCTTCATCGCCTCCGACGTCGTGGTATCACTACGACACGATCTACACCGAGCGATACATGTGGATTCCTCAGGAGAACAAGGAAGGGTACGAAGCCGGCAACGCAATGAACTTAGCCGATAAGCTGAAGGGCCGGCTGATGATTTACTACGGCACCGCTGACAACAATGTGCATCCGAACAATTCAATGCAGCTCATCCAGGCGTTGCAAAAGGCCGGCAAGAGTTTCGAGGTGCAGGTTGGTCCGGACCGGGGTCACTCGGGGTTGAGCACGGAGCGGATGATGGAGTTCTTCATCGAGAACCTTGTAATGAATGAGCCGAAGGGCGTAGCGGCTGCCAGCCGTTAGTCTCGATCAAGGGCCTCGACCGATACCAAAAAAGCGCCAGGCACTCGATTCGCTCGAGTGCCTTGCGCTCTTGTGAATGAGACGATCGTCTTCTACTTCGCCGGAAACGAAATCTTCTCGATCACCTGCACGGTGTGACCTTCAAACGTACTCGGCTGGAACTCCCATTGCTGAGCCGAACCCAGAGCGACGTCGCCAGGCTTGCCTTGTCCTGAAAGCACGCGTTGGAGACGTACCTTTCCGTCGCGTCCGACGACTACTTCGACGATGACTGATCCTTCTCTTGCGTCCTTCAAAACTGCAGGCGAGGGTCTCTTGGTTGCCTCGCCAAAATGCGCCGCCTGTCCAAGATCGGTTCCGTTGATCGCCGACAGAGTCGGCACGACCCAAAGATCGGAAGATTGCGGTTGAGGGTTCGCTTCGTAGAGTTGTATCGCTTTGCGCAGGGCTTCATCGGCCTTCGCGAGCATATCAGTCTTAACGGCGGGATCAGTCTCGATAGCCGCGCTCGCGCGGTAGAGGAGGTTCATCAGATTGAATCCCTTGATCGAGCGAGGCGCGATCGCAACCGCTTTCGTCGCCGAGTCGATGCCTTCGACCAGCAGCTTTTTGACTCCCGCGACATCCTCAGGCTTAAGGTTCCTGGTGCCGTTGGCAAGGCGAGCGGCTATGTCCATGTGTGCCTCGTCCCAATAAAGCAGGGTTATGTCGGTGAGTACCTGCGCTTTCTTCGAAGGGCTTTGGCCAGGCAGTTCGACCCGCCGCTTCATCCATTCCCGTGCCTGCGCCGTGTCGTGCAGCTTGTTGTAAGAGTAACCGATATAACCAACCGCCTGATCGTTGTTCGGGTCCTGGGTCAGTACTTCCTTATAAGCGTCGATCGCTTCCTTATACTTGCCGGCCTTGAATAGATCGTCGGCCTTCTTTAATGACTGGTTCACTTTTTCCTGGTCGGCGGGTTGCGTCTGCGACGGCGCGGCCTGCGAGAAACTCGATATGATTACAGCGATTGCCAGCGCCAACAACGCTGACTTCAATGAGTGCCTTTTCAAAATACTCCTCCTGTTCTGTTTTTGATTCTTCCGGGGCCCGACGCAGATAACATCATACTTCAGCGCGGGATTGAGAGAGTTCCTTGAAGTCCCTGGCTTCAAACAGTGACTGGTACTCTACAATAATGTTATGGTTTCTTCAACGCTCGTGATTGCATCAGAGGCCCAGTGCAACTAGGAAACGCAATTCAACAACCGAAGGCTGCGTTCAATATCGCCGGGCGCGATAAGGTTTACCTCGTCCTGTTCCTGTTGGGCGCCGGAGTGTTGCTCTTTCTCGGACGCGGGTTCGTGCAGGGATCGGCGCTCGCGACCTGGGGCCTCACGTTTGGAGCTACGACGGTGGTTGCCGTCCTACTGGTATCGCTCTATCGCGTTCAGCTTGAACTGAAGTCGAGCCGCAGGCAGCTCGCTCGCAAGGAAGCGGAATTGAGTTTCGCCCTCGAGGTTCAACAGGCGCTCTTCCCGCGCTCGCTTCCCGACAAAGCCGGCCTCGAGTTCTCGGCAGTCTGCATACCCGCGCGCGGCATAAGCGGAGACTACTATGACGTGATGCAGTTTCCCGACGGACGGCTGGTTTTTGCGATCGCCGACATAAGCGGCAAAGGCATATCGGCTGCAATTCTGATGGCCAACCTGCAGGCGCTTTTGCGCACGCTGGCCGAGACAGGCAATCCGCCTGCTGAAGTCTGCTGTAAGCTCAATCACCACCTGCATCAGGTTACCGACGCCAACAAGTTCGCTACCTTCTTCTACGGAGAATGGAACACCTCCGAGCACCGGCTGACGTACGTCAACGCCGGACACAACACCCCGATATTGCTCGGCTCTTTGTCGGGAACGCGGTTGGCCGAAGGCGGCTTCCCCCTCGGTATGTTCGCGCAAGCGGAGTTTCAAACCGGCGAAGTGAGGCTGCAGCACGGCGACGTGCTGGTGCTGTATTCGGACGGCATCACCGAAGCAACGTCGAGCGCGGGAGAAGAATTTGGGGAAGCGCGGCTCCAGGCTCAGATAGAAAACAATGCCGGGAAACCGCTTTCGGAAATTCAGGCTGCGATCCTGGAAGCTGTGCGCGGCTGGGCAGGCGATGAACCCGATGATGATATGACTCTGTTGATGGTCAGGGCCATAGAAGGCATAGAGACCGGGGAGGCCATTGAGGCCGAGGAGACAAGATGAGAGTTTGCGGGTTTGGTCTTCGCGATCACATTCGACTTTTAGCGCCGCTTTTCGGGCTTATCACACTGGTTTGGGCGCTGAGGTGGGCGCTTGACGCGTCGGGAGTTTCGCCGTCGCTGGTGCGGGTGTTAAGTGTAACCGGAGCTACTTCGCTCGCGATCCTGATCGCGGTATGGCTGATTTACACGCGAGGCTTCGGCAGCTATCCAAACGTCGTGGTCGCAAGCCTCCTCCTGGTCGTCTACGAGCAAGTTCTCATAATCGGCGCGATAGTCTTCGCGGTGCTCACGGGAATTGGAAACGTATTCACCCGATCAGAGTTCTCTCCGCCTGATGATCCCGAACATATCCGGCACATCATAGGCCAACTGACTTTTGGAATAGGCGCGGGCACGCTGCTGGGTACGGCAACCGGATTCCTGATGCTATGGCTGCTTAAGAGGCTTGTGCCGACTCGCGCATGATGAAGCCAATGTGAGTGGGAGGTTATCCGACTTGAAAGCGCCGGCACTGGTGGCTTTGTAATAAAGATTTCGATAGCGATTAAGCACACATGTATGGGCGGTCCTTCTTAGAAACCACCCGACGCCGCGAGCTTTGCGGTACTTTGCGAGCTTTGCGCAAGGAATCCGCTCGAGAAAGAGAGATACGTTGAACGCAAAGCTCGCAAAGTACCGCAAAGCTCGCAAAACGGTTTTTTCACGGTATCGGCTCGGTACATGTGTGCTGCTTCAGGCCGCAAATGAAATTCCGAGCGGGTGGTTTTGTTTGTCCGAAAGTTGCGCCCAAACCAAATAGAAAAACGCACGCCGCAAGTCCGACAAGAACGAGTCGCTTTGGATCGATCATAGGAGCATCCTATCAAAGGGGACCGTGCGTCGCTTTAACAGACGAACAGCCTGCGATTACAACAATCGCCGCCCGGCTCACAGTATCAACATCGCATCGCCGTAACTGTAAAATCGATACTCATTGTCGACGGCGTGCCGATAAGCGCCCAGCACCCTCTCCCTTCCGGCGAACGCGCTCACGAGCATTAAAAGTGAAGAGCGCGGCAAGTGAAAGTTGGTGATCAGTCCGCTTATCACTTTGAAGTCGAACCCCGGATAGATGAATAAGTCGCTAGTAGCCGCTTGTGCCGGAACAACGGCGGAGGGGCGCGGGAGCGGACCAGCAGAGAAGTTTTCTTCCGCAACCTCGCACCTCTGCTCCTCTGCTACTCCGCCCCTCTGCTCCTCTGCTACTCCGCCCCTCTCCTCCTCTGCTACTCCGCCCCTCTCCTCCCCTGCTACTCCGCCCCTCCGCTCCCCTGCTCCTCCGCCCCTCTGCTCCTCTGCTCCTCTTCCCCTCTTCCCCTCTGCTACTCCGCCCCTCTGCTCCTCTGCGCTTCGGTCCGTCTGCTCATCCATTGACCGCCTCGTCGCCGACTCGAGCGCTCGAGTTGTAGTCGTGCCTACAGCAATCACTCGGCGGCCTTCAGCGAGAGCGCGGTTAATCGAAGCTGCTGCGTGTTCCCCGATCGAATAGGCTTCCGCTTCGACGTGGTGTTCTTCGACTCGCTCGACTCGAACCGGTTGAAAAGTGCCGTAGCCGACGTGCAACGTGATCTCCGCGATCTCAACGCCGCCCGCTCGCAGCCGATCGAGAAGCGCGGGCGTAAAGTGCAGGCCGGCGGTGGGCGCCGCTATCGCGCCTCTCTCGCGAGCAAAGACAGTCTGATAGCGGTCGGCGTCGAGGCGATCTTCTTCATCCCGTTTGATGTAGGGCGGAAGCGGCGTGCGGCCGATGCGATCGGTGATGTCGTCGAAGTCGCCGTCGGTTTCGAAGCGAACTATCCGGCGGCCGAAATCCATCCATTTCATGACTTCAGCGGTGAGTTTTCCGCGGGCGAACTCGATGCGCGCGCCCGGCAGCAACGATCGTCCCGGCTTGACCAGCGTCTCCCAGACGAGCGGCTCGAGTCGACTTACAAGAAACACTTCGACGTGCCCGCCCAACACGGTATCGCCGCGCGGAGTTGTTCTGACTCTTCTGCCGATTAGCCTCGCGGGAAACACTCGTGTGTTGTTGAGCACCAACAGATCGCCCGGCTTCAGGAACGCGGGCAGCTCGGCAAAACTACTATCGTTCAACGCGCCGCTCTCGCGATCGAGCACCAGCAGCCTCGACGAATCGCGCTGCGCGGCCGGCTCCTGCGCAATCAAACGTTCAGGGAGATCGTAATCGAATTCAGAGACAAGCATGAGAGTGACGAGTGAAACGTGATGCGTGAAACGTGATGCGTGATACGTGATCCGTGATCCGTGATCCGTGATCCGTGAAACGTCACTCTACCCAATAGGTTCGTAAAAAGGATTTCACGACTCAGGAATCACGCATCACGCATCACGTTTCACGTTTCACGAATCACGTCTCCCGCATCATTTCGATTTCCTGGGGCTGATCGGATGTGTGATGGGCTCTGCGCTCCGACGCTTTGAACAGGTGATCGCGATGCAGCAGAGCGGTAAATTGAGCGCCGAACAGCATGATCACACTCGAAAGGTAAACCCACGTAAGCAATGCTACGGCTGCGCCTATCGAGCCGTACAACAAGTCGTAATGAAAGTATGGCAACAGGAACGCAAAGCCGAATTTCGCAGCTTCCCACAAGACTCCGGCCAGCACCGCGCCGGGCAACGCTTCCATAAGAGGAACGTGCGTGTTCGGCAGAAACTTGTACAGCGCTGTGAACAAGAGGATCGTCACCGCGACACTCGCCAGAACAAAAATGGTCTGCCAGGCCATTCCCGAAAGCGCAGCGAGCCACGGCCCTTGTCTCAACGGGATTCGCTCTGCTGCCGCTCGCACACCGGTGACGAATGCGGTGAACAGCGCAAGCGCCGCAAGCAGCGCCCAAACGCTTCCCATCACCGCGAAGTTCACGACGCGGCCGCGCAGGAACGATCTCGGATAGGTTCCCCAGACTCGGTTCAACGCCTTTTCAATCACCGTAAACATCCACGATGCCGCCCACACCATCACGCCCAAACAGCTAACGATGATGCCGGTCGAGATCGTCGATATTGATTCGAGGTTCTTTCTGACGAACGTCTGCGCGCCGGGAAGAAAGGCGAGCACCTGGCCGATCACATACTTCTCAACGGTCTCCGGGCCAAACACTCGATTGCCGAGCGCAAGCAGAACCAGAAGCGTCGGAAAGAGTGCGAGCATCGAAAAGTACGAGGCGGCGGCAGCGCCCGTGGTGAGATCGTTATCCATAAACGACATGAAACTGCGAGTGAGAATTCTTCGTCTGTGAGACTTCGTCGTCATCTCTGATTGCGCGCAGAACCTGATAAGTCCACTTCTTGAATTCTAGGTGCTCATCTGACCAAAGGCAAAGAGTGGGGGAGGTCATTGGTCATTAGTCATTGGTCATTGGTCATTGGTCATTAGTCATTGGTCATTAGTCATTGGTCATAATAACCAATGACTAATGACCAAGGACTAAGGACTAATGACCAATGACCAATGACCAATGACAATGTGATAAAATCGCCGCAATGTCTGCATGCGACGTAGCTATTGTCGGAGCCGGAATAATGGGGCTGGCAACGGCTTGTGAACTCGCTCGCGACGGCGCCTCGGTGAGACTTCTCGATCAATCGCCGGTTCCCAACCCGCGGGCCGCGTCATTTGATCACTCGAAAGTATTTCGGTTCGCATACCCCGATCGGTTGTACGTCGCGATGGCAGTTGATGCGCTGAAGCGTTGGCACGCACTCGAGGCGGAGACAGGCGCGCGGCTGTTGACTCAAACCGGCGCGCTCTTGCTTGGCAGGCGCCGGCCTTCATTCGAGACAGAATGTTACGAGGCTCTCGGTGCTGAAGGCGTGGAAGCCGAGATGCTCGAGAGCGCCGAGGTCGCCAAACGATTTCCACAATTCAACAGCGCGGCGTTCGCTTTTGGGGTTTACGATCCCAGCGGAGCTATCTCACACGCTGAGGCAGCCGTGCGTGCTTTGCTTGATCTTGCAAAACGGAGAAGGGTCGATATCGTCGAGGGCGAACGAGTTGTCGCCGTCAGGAAGGCGGCCGAGTCTGGCGTATTGATTCTTACTGAGTCTGGAAAGTCGATTTCGTGCAAACGGGCGATGATCGCTTCAGGACCGTGGTCGCGTAAGCTCTTGCCGTTACTGGCCGACAAGCTCACGACGACGCGGCAGGAAATTGTGTACTTCGAACCGCGAGCTTCGTCATCGAGTTTCGAGCCAAATGTCTTCCCGATTTTTCTGGAGCTCGAGAGCGGCTTCTACGGGTTCCCCATTCACCGGCACGGCTCGATGAAGATCGCCAATCATCATAAAGGCGCCGACGCTGACGCCGGCTCAACAGATGACGATGTCGGCGAACAGTTCATCGATGAGTGCCGCATGTTTTTTGCCGCGTGCATACCCGCGCTCGCGGATGCGCGTGTCACAGAAACGCGGGTGTGCATCTACAACAACACGCCCGACGATGACTTCATCGTGGACTGGCATCCGCAGCTTGAAGGTGTGCTGATCGTGACCGGATTCTCGGGTCACGGGTTCAAATTCGGAC
This sequence comes from Blastocatellia bacterium, assembly GCA_035607285.1. Classification (GTDB taxonomy): domain Bacteria; phylum Acidobacteriota; class Blastocatellia; order UBA7656; family UBA7656; genus Onstottus_A. The sequence goes on from DATNBZ010000203.1 coordinate 67,187, forward strand.
CTACTATCGGCCGTATCGCCGCAGACCTCTTGATTTTCGGCCGTTCGTCTTTCAACATTGAGCGATTCCATTTGGATCGATTGAATAGACTCAGAGGTGAGCGATGAAGCTTTTTTCGGAAGGCGCTGCGGTGATAGACGCCGGCGAACTGGATCAACGTGATGGCACTCGCCGCTATCGAATGCCCATCTCGCGAGCGATGGGCGCGCGCGACATCGCGCAATATGTCAGCCGCTACTCCGAGGGCGTGTCATCCGCACGGCGCAACCCGGTGGCGGAAGAAGTGATCTACATCATCAACGGTTCCGGCACGTGTTTCATCGACGGATACAGCTATCCGATCGAGGCCGGCACCGCGGTGTACATTCCACCCGGGAGCGTCTATCAATTTGAGAACGTGGATGAGCGGGGCCGCGGCGTACCCGATATCGAGACAGTGAGCGTTTGTTGCCCCGAGGATGAAGACGCTCAAGTCGGCATCGCTCCGATCGCTCGCACGCCGCACGACACCAGACCCTTTCGCACCGTTCGTGAGAGCGATCGCGAAGTGATACCAACCGGTGATCGGACCTTCAGGCTTTTGGTCAACCAGGACCTGGGCGCGGGCCGCGTAACGCAGTTCTCGGGAGTGATTCCGCACGGACGAGCGCCAATGCATCATCATACTTACGAGGAAGCGATCTACATCATCGAAGGCGAAGGCCGAGTGTGGACCAAAGAGGGCAACGCGCCCTTCAAGTCAGGGTCGAGCATTTATCTCCCGCGCGGCGTGAGCCACTGCGTCGAGAATACCGGCGCGAGCAATATTCGATTGCTTGGAGCGTTCCACCCTTCCGGCAGCCCCGCCGTGCGATACGACGATTAGCAAACACCAGCAAGCATCGCGAATGAAAAACCGCCCTCAGTCGCTCAGACTAATCGTCTTCGTCTTTGCCGGTGCATTTATGCTACTGGCCGCGCCGATCGTTTGCGCTCAACCCGCTCATGCGGCGACACAGGTGATCGAGCGCGGCAAGTTCCGCTTTTTCGACACGAAGCAACCGCAGGGCGAAGAGAGCTACGAGATCACCAATGCCAACGATACAATTGTCGTCCGCTCGCAGCTCGAACTAACATCGGAGCAGAAGATCTCGTTAACAGCGGCCCTGACATTGCGAACTGACCTCACGCCGATGGCCTTCGAGATCAAAGGGACCATGCCGTCCGGGGTTAAGACAGATTCCGGCGTCGACATCCAGGGACAGATCGCAGTCGTTCGCGAAGGTAACCAAACCACTCGTATGACGCTTCCCGCACGATTCTTTGCGATATCGAGTTATGCTCCGATAGCAGTCGAGATGATGCTCATCCGCTACTGGTCGCGTCATCGATTCAACGGTCCCTTCAGAATCTTTCCAAATGGTGAAGTGAGCATCGAACATCTCGGGCGTGATGTGGTAACGATCGACGGCAAGAAGATGCGGCTCGATTGTTACAGTTTGGCCGGGCTCACCTGGGGACGGCAGACCTTGTGGATGGATTCTAAAGGGGGCCTCATCGCGGTAGTCGGGATCGGATCCGACATTGAGGCCACGCTCCCGGTGGTTCGTGACGGCTTGGAATCGGCGCTGCCATACTTCCTTAAGCGAGCCGCGGAAGTAGCCGTCCAACAACTGACCGTGACGGCGTCCAGGTTGAGCCCGCTCCGAAGCACTCCGCTCGCGATTGTCGGCGGCACATTGATCGATGGCACAGGATCGGCTCCAGTAGCCGATTCCGTGGTGGTGATCGACGGCGGCCGAATTATTTCCGCGGGTACACGCTCGCAGGTGAGAATTCCAAAGGGCGCCAGAGTGCTCGACGCGCAAGGCAAGTATCTGCTGCCCGGATTGTGGGACATGCACGCGCATTTTTTTAAGGCGGAATTCGGCCCGGCGTATCTTGCCGCCGGTATCACGACTGTGCGCGACGTCGGCAACGAGTTCGAGTTCGTTACGACTTTGCGCGACGCGTCACGCGAAGGCCGCGGGCTTGGTCCGTCAATGCTCCTGGCGGGATACATCGAAGGCAAGAACGATCAGCACTCGTTCGACATTCAAGTCGACACTCCGGAGGAAGCTCGCGTCGCGGTGCGGCGCTACAAGGATGCCGGCTTTGAACAGATAAAGATCCGCGACCATCTCAAGCCTGACATCCTTAAGGTCATCGCCGACGAAGCGCACCGGCTGGGAATGACTCTGACCGGTCACGTGCCAGGTGCGATGAACGTGCTACAGGCTGTCGAAGCGGGGCAAGATCAGATAAGCCACATCAACTTCGTCGCGCCGGTGTTTGATTTCAAGCGGAATCCCACCGGCCCCGGTTTTGTAGTTGATCCGGATTCACCGAAGACCAAACAGGCAATCGAATTATTCAAGCAGCACGGCACCGTATTCGATCCGACGCTGGCGTACATGGAGATGTTCGTTCGCGCGAAGGCGACGCCAATAACCACGTTCGAGCCGGGCTTCGCGAAGTTGCCGAAGGAGTACTCCGCGCACTTGGATCAGCAGAAGCGCCAGGTACCGCCTGCCGCTCTCTTGAGCTTCCTCAGCGTGGTTGGTGCTCTTCATCACGCGGGTATTCCGGTGGTTGCGGGCACGGATGTAGTCGTCCCCGCTCATAGTGTCCATCGCGAACTCGAGCTTTTTGTCAGAGCGGGCTTCACTCCGATGGAAGCGATTCAGTCGGCGACTATCGTACCGGCCCAGGCAATGAAACTCGACAAGGAAGTTGGGACGGTTGAGAAAGGCAAGCGGGCTGACTTGATCATAGTGGATGCCGATCCGCTTCAATCCATCGGCAACATTCGCAAGGTCCGCGCGGTCGTTAGAAGCGGCCGGCTATTTGATTGCGCTCAGCTTTGGCAAGCCGCCGGGTTTAAGCCTTGAACAACACACGATCACCGGGTTTAAACCTTGAACAACACACGATCACCGGGTTTGAACCTTGAACAACGCGCCAAAACCTTTTGGCACATGTAGGGGCGGCCCTCCGTGGCCGCCCCTGTTGGTTATCGACGTATCGTCTATGCCAGACAGGGGCGGCCACGGAGGGCCGCCCCTACATGTCCTACACGCCGGGTTTAAGCCTTGAATAACACACGATCACCGGGTTTGAACCTTGAACAACACGCCATCACCGGGTTTAAACCTTGAACAACACGCCAAAACTTTTTGGCACATGTAGGGGCGGCCCTCTGTGGCGCCCCTGTTTGGTTATCGACGTATCGTCTATGCCAGACAGGGGCGGCCACGGAGGGCCGCCCCTACATGTGCACCTCGAGATCCCTTCTTACGAGGTCGGCCGATCGAGCGGCGGCTCGGTCGTGTAGAAGTCCTCGTAAAATCGCAGACTGTAGTCTTCAAGTAGCTTCCGAATTCGATCCGCGTCTTTCGACGCAAGAACCAGTCCTGCGTGGTGACTCTTGTTCAAACGGTAAACAATCTCGGGCTCGTCATACGCCGAAGTGTCCGGATGCTCCTGTCTCGCGAGTGAGATGATCACTCCGGCGTAGTCGTCGCGGTGCGGCGACAGGTCGTATCGACTCTCCTCTCCCGCAATTTCGATCTTCGCCCACTCCGCCCACAGATTGAGCCCGGTCGACGCCTCGACCGCTTCGGCTATGTTCGCGCCGCCGACACGGGCCGCCGTTTCGAGAAAGTAGAATCGCCCGTCGCTGCGAGCCTTGATGAACTCCGTGTGGGTGACTCCGCGAACCAGCCCAAGCGCTTTGATCAGTTCCCGGTTGAGCGAATCGAGTTCGTGCGCGTCGGCCGAGTCGCGAGGGATTTTTCGCGTGGTGAAAATGCCACCGCGCGAAACATCCATAGGCGGATGCCCGTACTTGTGCGGCACTGCGAACAGAATCTCCCGGCCGAAGACGATCGAATCGATGTGATAGATATCACCAGGCAGATAATGCTCGAGAACGTAAAACGATTGCCGGTCACCCAGCGCCTCAAGCAGCGGCCATAGCTCATCGGGCGTCGCGATCTTCTTGATGCCCATTGAAGCCGCTTCCGAGCGCGGCTTAAGGACCCAGGGCGGTTCGACTCGCGACATGAATTCGCGAAGGCGATCGTAGTTCAAGACGTGAACGAAATCGGGAATCAGTATTCCTTCGCTTCGCGCCTTCACGCGCATCGCGAGCTTGTCGCGAAAGTAACGCGCGGTGGTCTCGCCCATGCCCGGAATTCGCAAATGTTCGCGCAGGGTCGCAGCAGTTTCCTGATCGTACTCGTCGAGCGGCACGATGCGATCGATAGCCTGGTTGCGAGCGAGAAAGCTCACTCCCTTGATAACGTCGTCGCGCGAATAGGCAGTGGGAAGATAGAAGACTTCGTCGATGGCTTCACGCGGCCAGTTTGCGTCCCGGAGCTTCTCGACTGTAATCAAAATGACGCGGCAGCCCTGGCGTTTGCATTCGCGTAGAAAGGCTTCACCCTTCTCGTAGCTTGCCAGGCAGAGCATTGTTATCGGACGATCGGGCACGGCACTCTCCTTTGGTTCGCGATTATATAGGGGAGGATGATATTTACAACAGCGTAATCCCACCAACGCAGAGACTGTGTGAAAAGTTCGTAGTCCGGCCTTCAGGCGGAAGTTTGTATCTGTATTTACGCCGGATTACGAACTTCCGCCTGAAGGCCGGACTACGAACATTGCATTTTC
>DATNBZ010000229.1:0-22697 GCA_035607285.1 Blastocatellia bacterium
CACGCTAATACCCCACTACCTCCAACTGCGCGTCGGCGTGTTTGCGACGGAGTCGAGTCGCAAGGTCTCGAGCGTCACTCCCGATTTTTGCTCAGAGGGCCACTAAGCTCGCTGAATCCTGCGTGCCGCGGGCCTTCGTCAACACAGGAAACGTTCCTTCGCATCCAAGCTAATTACAAGCGACTGTTAACCACCTATACTCCATGACGTAGATTCTCGCCAAAACAATTCACAATTCTTATCAGCAAGAGAATAATTCCCGACGGACTCGGCTTAGCTGTCTGATCATACCAGATACTCTGTGAGCTAACTACCAGAAGTGTGTAAGGCGAAGTACAGATATGCTCGATCGAACCGATGATGTTTGGATTTAAGTGAGCCTGCAAGACCAGATCCATGAAGAGAGGCATTACCTGAACTAGCCCCAGACTCCGGACCTCACAGACTCACGGCGCAACGGAAGCCATAGTCGCTGTACTTGAACTCGGGTGGGATGCTGCTGCGAGCTGCGACGCGCGTGATTTTGATCTGATGACGCCACGAACCCCCGCGTGAAGATCTACGGCTTCCGCTGGATGGCCCTCGAGGATTGCGCGTGGGAGAGTCGAGATAGTAATGCTCATCATACCAATCGGAGCACCACTCGTGAACGTTCTCGGAAATATCGTAAAGCCCGAAGCCGTTGGGCGGGCGCCCGCCAACTCGTTCGGGGCCATTCAACCAGCGCTGCGAGTAATCGGGTTGATCCTGAGGAGGCTCGTCGCCCCACGTGTAGAGCTTTCCTTCGAGCCCCCCGCGCGCCGCTCGTTCCCATTCGGCTTCAGTCGGAAGGCGATAGTCCTTACTGGTTTTTCCGGAAAGCCACTCGCAATATGAAGCCGCGTCGAACCAGTTGACGCTCGAGACTGGCTGATCCTGATGGTTGAATCGCGGATCGTTGGAGCCTTGTGGCGACGGGTGCCCGGTGTCTTCGATGAATGATTGATACAGCCTGTTGGTGACTGCGAAACGGCCGATCGCGAACCTATCAACGAACACGCGATGAACCGGCCGCTCATTCTCCGCAGCGGAATCACAACCCATAAGAAACTCACCGGCCGGAATGACGATGGTTTCGGGCTCGATGATCATGTGCTGTAAAGGACGGCCAGAACCACATAAATTCGTGACTACGTGAGCGCGTTGCCTCCACGTAGTAACGAATTTATTCGTTAGAAGTATAAGTGCATGAATGCAGACTCAACGAATAAATTCGTTACTACGTGGCGCGCGCATAAGCTGGTGACTACTCTGCTCCGGCGCTTCCTGCAACTTCGATCACTTGCTCTTTCTTGACCCCGGCGAACAGCGGATATACAACACCCGCAATCGCGGCCCCGACAATTGGAGCCACCCAGAACAACCAGAGCTGCGACAAAGCCCAGCCGCCAACGAAAATCGCCGGCCCAGTGCTCCGCGCCGGATTAACAGAAGTGTTAGTCACGGGAATGCTTATGAGGTGGATCAAGGTCAGCCCAAGTCCGATTGCGATTGGCGCGAACCCGGCGGGCGCGCGTGAATCAGTCGAGCCGAGAATGATCATCAGAAAAAAGAACGTGAGCACGGCCTCTGCTACGAAACAGGCAAGCAAGGTGTAGCCGCCCGGAGAGTGTGCTTCGTAGCCATTCGAGGCAAACCCGGCCGCGACGTCGAATCCTGGTTTGCCGCGGGCAATAACGTACAACACGCCCGCTCCGGCAATTGCGCCAACCACCTGGGCGATTATGTAGGGCAGCAATTCGGACGCTGGAAAACGCTTGCCGGCAACCAGACCGACGGAGACCGCCGGATTTAGATGACATCCCGAGATGTGGCCGATGGCATAAGCCATCGTCAACACCGTCAAGCCAAACGCCAGCGCCACACCGGCGAACCCGATTCCCAGTCCAGGGAAAGCCGCCGCCAATACCGCGCTCCCGCAACCGCCGAACACCAGCCAAAAGGTCCCGAGGAATTCAGCACCAGCTCTCTTTGAAAGTGATATTTGAGCCATTTTCAGTCCTCCTCTGGCGGAGGACGTTTACGTAGCAACGAATTCATTCGTCCGCTCTGCGCTTATGGCACAGCCGCGGGAGCGAATGAATTCGCCACTACGTTCAGGCGTTGATGCTGAATCAAGCGTCCAGCGCCGGTTTGTGCTTCGTGGTTAACCGTTTTAGCGCCGTCCCCAAACATTCACCATCGGGCGAGAGCGCCATCCCTCTTTCGAATACCAAAACTCGATGCTTCGAATTCTGCGACGATCACCGGGGAGGTCAATGACGCGAGTTCGGCTTCGATCTTCAATCCTTTCGCGTATCGGAAGGTCAGTGTTTTCGCCGTTCTCGAAGTGAACAACAACGCGCTGGAATTCAATCGCGCCGCCCTTGACACCAAACTGAAGCCCTCGAAAACTTCCGCGGTTGGTCACCACGATTCTATCGTGGTCGTTCCTGCCATCGACGGTCACTTGTCCGATATTCTCAAACCCAACCTCATCGCCTCGACGAGCATGTTCATCTTCAACGTCCGGCCTGCCCGAGCCGCGCAGACTTGCGAGTCCATACAGATTCACATACGGACGCGAGCGCCAACCGCCCTTCGAATACCAGAACTCGACGCTTCTAATCCTTCGGCGGTCACCCGGAAGATCAATCTCGCGCGTCCTTCCGCCGCTCGAGATTCGGTCGCGAATCTCGACGTCATGATCGGCCCCGTTCTCGAAGTGGACAACCACACGCTGAAATTCTATGGCTCCGCCTCTAACCTCGAGTTGAAGCGCACGGAAACTCTCGCCGCTGTTCACCGCAATCCTGTCGTGATCATTTCTTCCGTCGACGTAGGATCGCCCAAGCTGCTGCCATGTGCCTTCGTAGCGACGTCCTTGAGCGCTCGAGGCCACTGTGAGACTGAACAACACCAGCAACAACCCCACTATGCGAATCGATTTTTGATAGTTCATGCTTTCCCTCCTTGGGAGTTTGGAGTTTGGCGTCCACCGCCATCTAGCCATCGCCGAGAATCAACTTGGCGATCGTCTGAAGCTGCATATTCGATGTTCCTTCGTAAATCTTTCCGATCTTCGCGTCCCGATAAAACTTTTCAGCGGGATAGTCTTTCGTGTAGCCGTAGCCGCCGTAAAGCTCGACCACCTGAGACGTGACGCGCTCGGCGACCTGTGAAGTGAATAACTTGGTCATCGCCGCCTGCATCACGAAATTTTCTCCCGCGTCCTTCATCCGCGCGCAGTTGTAGACCATCAAACGCGCCGCCTCGAGTTCGGTGGCGATCTGCGCTATCTGAAACTGCACGCCCTGGTACGATGCAATTGATTTGCCGAACTGTTGCCGCTCTTTAGCATAGTTGATGCCAGATTCGAGCGCGCCCTGCGACAAGCCAACCATTTGCGCACCAATACCGATGCGCCCTTCGTTGAGCGTTTCGATCGCGATCTTGTATCCCTTTCCGATTTCTCCCAGAACGTTTTCTTTCTTCACAAGGCAGTCTTCGAGAATCAGCTCACATGTCGAGCTGGCGCGAATCCCCAGCTTGTTTTCTTTCTTACCGACGGTGAATCCCGCGAAGTCGCGCTCGACAATGAAGGCGGTGATCCCGCGATAGCCTTTATCGGGCGCCACGTTCGCGAACACTATGAAGATTCCGGCCTCGGCGCCGTTTGTGATCCACAGCTTATGGCCGTTAAGCAGAAATGCATCGCCCTTGTCTTCCGCTTTCGTCGCGAGTGCGAATGCGTCGCTCCCGGAGCCGGCTTCTGATAGCGCGTATGCTCCGACCGTGTCGGCAGTCAAGCGCGGGAAATAGCGAGTCTTCTGATCTTCGTTTCCCCACCGGAGGAACGCGTTGTTAACCAGCGTGTTTTGCACATCCACGACGACACCGGCCGAGGCGTCCGCCCGCGAAAGCTCTTCCACTGCAAGGATGGCGTTGAAGAGGCTGCCGCCTTGTCCGCCATACTCCTCAGGCACTTCGATGCCCATGAGACCGAGCTCGAAGAATTGTTGTATGAGCTCGGGAGCGAACTTGCCTTTTTCATCCATCTCGCTCGCGACCGGGCGGATCTGTTGGTCGGCAAACTCGCGCACTGATTGGCGAAAAAGAGACTCTTCGTCCGACAACGAAGTCAACGCGCGCGGAGCGCTCTCAGACATTGATGAAGCAGGTTGAGACATTACTTATTACTCCTAAGGTCGGGTTGATAATTCCAGCACTAAGTGAAGCTCAATCTATCACGCTGGTTTCAAGCGAGGCAAGTTTCGGGTAGTGGGGTGATAGTGTGTTGCTCGCTCACATTCGCGTTCCTCCTCTGCGTCCTGGCGTCCTCTGCGGTTGATTCCGAGCCACTGAGCAGGAAAAACCGCGGACGCCGGGGACGCAGAGGACTGCTTGCTGGCAACACGCTAATACCCCACTACCAAGTTTCGGCACGATGTCCGACAAACTTCAGGTTGTCGCGCACGCCCGCTACGCGGGCTATCGACAAACTGAAATTTGTCGATATGAACCTTTGAAGCTTCAGGGCCTGCTGATATGATTCGCTGGCCAGTCGCGTCCCGCAAAGTCGAACCGAAGGCATGGGACGCTCGTACTACGACTGAGTCTCCTGTTGATATTCAAATCCTGCAACCGTTGAGGGTCGTCGAACATGTACTGTCCCATTTGTGGAGCTGAATCGATTCAAGGGCTGAACTACTGCAAACGATGCGGCGCAGGGCTGAGCGCATCCACGCCGCCGCTCGATCAAAAGGGCGCCACTGGCAAGGCGATGGGGGTGATGCTCTTCCTGGTATCGCTGGTGAGTATCGCCGGATTCGTCGCTCTGTTCAGCACAGTCTACAATCTCGGCGAGCGCTCGACTTTCGACACCAGGGCGTTGATCGGCATAATGGCGTTCGGCGGCGCAACTGTTATCGGAGTGGTAGGCCTGTTGGTCTGGCTCCTGTTGCGGTTGACTACCGGACATCAACCGGCTGCCTCACCCGAGAGGACCGCCAATCTGGCGCCTCGCGACTACAGCGTCCCGCAACTGCCGGCCCCGCAAATCGGTATCCCAAGTGTGACCGAAAACACAACGCGCAACTTCGATCCCAGCAGGTATCGGGAAAAAGACGAGCGCGGGTGAACGACCCGGCCGGCAGGGCGGCTCGCATAGTTCACGGGCTGCATCGCAGCTTCTTATGAGTCTAAACAGTCCTTGGAGGAGAACATTTGATGAATGTCGTTGACCTGAAGAGTGTCACAAAACGGTTCGATCAGTTTGTGGCAGTCAGGGACCTCTCTTTCACGGTAAGGAAAGGCACAATCTTCGGTTTGCTCGGTCCCAACGGCGCAGGCAAGACCACTTCGATTCGAATGATCGTCAACATCTTTGCGCCCGATGAAGGCGATGTCCTGGTGATGGGCAAACACGTCTCTCCCGAGCTTCAGCCGCACATCGGCTACCTTCCCGAAGAACGCGGTCTGTATAAGAAGATGAAGATCAGCGACCAGCTCGTCTTCTTCGCAAACCTCAAAGGGGTAGATTCAACCGAGGCGCACCGCCGAGTCGATGACTGGCTTACACGTCTCGAACTCTCCGACTGGAAGAACAAGAAGCCGACCGATCTTTCAAAGGGCATGCAGCAGAAGGTTCAATTCATCGCGAGTGTTATCCACGATCCCGATGTCATGATTCTCGACGAGCCCTTCTCGGGTCTCGATCCCGTGAGCGTCAATGTGCTCAAGAATGTCATCCTTGATTTGAAGCAACGAGGGAAGACGATTATCTTCTCAACTCATCAGATGGAACAGGTCGAGCAAATGTGCGATGACATATGCCTGATCAATCACGGGACCCAGGTGCTGAGCGGCGGGTTGAAGGAAGTGAAGCGGCGATACGGCAAGAATACCGTCATCATGGACTTCGAAGGACCTGATTCCTTCCTGAGCGATGATCTGGTCAAGCACCACAATCGTTTTCCGAATTACAGCGAGATCCTGCTCAACGACGGCGCCGACGCACAGCAGGTGCTCAAGCGGGCGCTCGCCGCCGGCGCGCGGGTGAATCGGTTCGAACTGGTCGAGCCTTCCCTTAACGAAATCTTCATAGAGAGCGTGACCGGAAAGGCTTCCGTCAGCAACGGGAGAATGGCGTCCGAGACTACGCGCTGAAACGATGAACAGTTCGTAGTACGGCCTTTAGGCGGAAGTTCGTAGCACGATGGCCAGACCGTCACCGGGATACAAACTTCCGCCTAAAGGCCGTACTACTTACTCTTCTCAGGAAGCGAGAGGTAGGAATGAAGAAAGTTCTAATCATCATCAAACGTGAGTACCTTGTCAGGGTCCGAACACGCGCGTTCATGATCGGTACTATCATAAGCCCGCTCTTGATGCTCGGGTTGATCGCGCTCCCGATCTTCTTTGCAACTCGCGGCGGCGGCGATCGGCGTGTGACCGTGTTGGATCAAAGCGGCGACCCCGAACTCTTCGACGCCATCAAGAAGAGCCTGGAGTCACGCGGCAACGCTGATGAAGAACTCAATCGCCGTGATCCCGGAGTCGGGCGCACGAACTATGTGGTCACGCGAAGACTCGTGGCGCCCGGCGAAGACCTGGAAGCGCTCAAACGAGAATATTCGCAGATGGGCGATCAGGATGCCGACAGCACATTTCTGGTTCTTCACCCGGGCCTGGACAATCTGGAACCCGAGTACTACGCGAAAAATACCAGCGACTTCTCGATAGGCACTCTCGAGCGCGCCATCAACGATGCCGTGTCGGGTCTCAGACTGAAGCGCGCCGGCCTGGACCAGACAACTATCAGCAGGTACACCAAGCGGGTCGAGCTGAATAGAAATAAAATCACCGCCGGCGGAGGCGTTTCCCAGGGCGGAAGCGCCGACTTCGTGGTCGCCTTCGTGATGTTGTTCTTCATTTACATATCGGTTTTGATTTACGGCCTGTTCGTTATGCGCGGGGTGATCGAGGAGAAGCAATCGCGAATAGTAGAAGTGCTTGTGTCGTCGGTCAGGCCAACTCAGATGATGCTTGGCAAGGTGATCGGCATCGGAATGGTGGGGCTTACTCAAATCGGAGTGTGGGCGCTATCGGCGTTGCTGCTGACGACGATCGGCGTCTCGACCTTTGCGTCACGAGGGATGACGATGCCTGCCGTTCCAATCAGCTTGCTGATCTACTTCGTGGTGTACTTCGTGCTTGGTTATTTCTTATATGCAACTCTGTATGCGATGGTCGGCGCGACGGTGTCGAGCGAAGAAGACGCGCAGCAGGCGCAGATGCCGGTGACGATGTTGCTGGTTGTTCCGATGGTGATCTTCAACATGATCATCGCAAATCCCACGAGCACATCGTCGATCGTGCTATCGATGGTGCCGTTCTTCGCGCCAATCTTGATGATGGTTCGGATAGCGGTAGTAAATCCCCCGTTGTGGCAGGTTCTCTTATCAATGGCGATCATGCTCGCCACCATTTTGCTGTGCGTGTGGATTGCGGCGAGGATCTATAGGGTCGGAATCCTGATGTACGGCAAACGGCCGAGCATCAGTGAACTGGGAAGATGGCTGAGGTATAGCTGATCCTCGCGATCAACGTCGACGTCGTGTTGCGCCTCTGCGTCCTCGGCGTCCTCTGCGGTTAATTCCCTGTACTGATCAAGAAAAACCGCGGAGGACGCTGGGGACGCGGAGGACTGCTTTGCCAACGTCGAGTTCGGCTTTTGGCGGACGCCGATTTTTGGTAGCATCCGCAATACTCAAACACTGGCTCGAAAGGACGATCAAAACTATGTTTGGCAAAACCCTCTCAGAGTACATCTCGTTTGCAAAGCCGATACTGCTGTTGATCATCGTCGTGGGAATCGCGCGGTTGGCGCTCTCGCTGGCTGGCGTTCAGAATTCGACGGTCAAGTGGCTGAGCGTTTCAGCGGCGATGTTCATCGGTCTCGTTTATTTTGCGATCCGCGTGTACACGACCGGCTTCGGAAGTTATAAGCAACTGCTTCCGTTAATGTTCCTTCAGAGCGTGGTCTCGCAAGTGATTATCGTAGCGGGTATCGTGATCGCGATGCAGACCGGCAAGGACAACATCTTCAGTGCGCCTGAGTATTCAGGCGGCGGTGATGGCAAGACCTGGCTGCACGTGGGAGCGCATCTGGTGCTGGGAACGACCATCGGCCCGCTGCTGGCGTGGCTCGTAGGCTGCGTCATCATGTGGGTGACGAAGAAGGTAGTTCGGAGAGAACCGGCGGCGGCTTAGCGAGTGATTGGCGCAGCAGCAAGCAGTCTTTTCGCACGTCGCTGGTTAAGGCACCGCGGATGTTCAGGAATGGGATGCCCTCTTTGCTCGGACGTCTTGACTGACGGCTACAGCGACGCTACTTCGATGATTCTCTGGTTATGTTCCTTCAGCCGCGCAGAGCCTCGCTCAGATATCGGGCGATCCTGTCCCGATTGGCCGCTAGGCTCGAGTATTGCTTTTCGCATACGTCACTAAAGCGCGCTAGTACCTTTCGGTGAACTTCTTCCTGATCCTCAAATACTCCAAGTGAGCGGAACTTCAGGCCCCAGCGTTCGAATTGCAACAACGCGATGGTGGCATCACGGACCTTATCGTCATTTGGCAGCGCGTAAACGAAGAGAGGCCTCGGCATCTGGTTGATACGACAGTCAACCAGGTACTTTCCTTCCGGATCATGTTCGACATCTTTCCAATCAAACTCTCTCCGTTCATGCGGCACGTTCTCGCTAATAAACTCTCTAAAGTCTTCCAAAAACGTGGAACGCACACGCTCCCGCGACAGATATGAAACATCCGTAATCTTGAGAAGCGCTTGCACGAAGTTGTATAGAGCATCGCCGTATCTCTCATCGGTGATCGATATGATGAGCTCGCCTTCGCGATCTGCCACATCGAACGCAGTAAGAGCATTAGTTATAATTGTCTGCCGAGTTCCTCTTTGCAGATCCCTTTCATCAAGGTCGTAGGTCAAGTGCATGTATGTGTGACCTTCATCCGAGAGTACCCATCGCCCCGCCTCGCGTTTCAATACAATCGCCAGATGATCTCCGTCATCAAACAGAAACGGAGTAAAGACTCGATAGCGATCTATTCCTTCAGAAGTGATTCTGAGCTGGTTACATACCTTTTGCTTGAAATCGAGTTCGATGGTGTCGATCGACATCAGACTGTCTCCTAGAACAGAGAAGGTTGCGAATTGGGCGGGGAGTCGAACCCGCAGTCCTCCTGCATGCAAGCTATCGCTCCCTGCAAATCACTATAGCGGTCAGTGGGCTGCGCGAATCCGTCTTCCCGTAAACCAGACTCCAATTGGTAATGCTCCGTTGCGGTGTGAATATGGAAATCGTAGAACGGTCCACCGCCTTCAAGCTTGTTTGAATGTTCATGGCTCTTGCCGTTATAGCGCTTCAATCGTAAAAGCTGAGTTGATCCCGGATCACGGTAAGCCAAGATGACTGAGAAATCCAACGGGTTGAAAATACTTTGCCTAATAATCAACCGGAACTCACTGCCGTCCTCCCCAACAATATCAAGCTCGCGCTCCTTGTGTCCTCGCTTGGGCCGAGCTTGAATGCGGGAACGGTAGTCCCGAGGAAGCGGCTTCCGTTCATTCAATAGGTCGGCAATCTCTCTATCGGTAAGCTTAAGACTCATTTCAAGCTCATCTCAATCGTCCAGTCTCGGGCTCCGTTAACTCTAAATGAGAACCAATCAACAGGCCAGCTCTGTCCTTGCCGGAGTCTTCGCTTCAATCCAGAACAGGCATCGAGAGTGTCATATTATTAAGAGCAAACGAAGAGCGCTCTCTAAGTCTTCGGCCTTCTTCCGGACCACGGTTTGGCCTTCTCGAGTTGTGACGCAAGCCTCAACAACGTAGCGTCTTCCCCGAACCTTCCTGAGAACATCACGCCGACCGGTAAGCCATCCGCCGTCCAGTGCAAAGGCACGGACATCGAAGGCTGGCCCGTAACGTTATAAAGCGCCGTGTATGGACCAAACTCCGTTACGTCTCTTCCATAATCCGCGATGCTCGCCGGTGAGAGGCTCAGGACACCCAACGGGACCGGGGGTTTCGCAAGCGTCGGGCTCAGGACCACATCGTACTTCTCATGAAACTTTGCCATCGCCAACCCGACTTGATGCATAGTCGCGATGGCCCGTGAATAGGCGATGCTGCTGATCGCGCGGCCAGCTTGAGCTGTAAGCCAGGTCACCGGTTCGACGTCCTTCTCCGTGACCGGCCGGCCAAGCGGTTTCGCGGCGTCGTCCAGCGTTCGCGCGATCGACACTCGAAGCACAGCCAGGAACGCATTGCGCATCCACGCGTCTTCAATTGGCGGCTGCGCTTCTTCCACACGATGTCCCAGACTCTCGCACAGCTTCGCAGCATCGATCGCCGCCTTCCTGCATTCGGGATCGAGCGGTGTTCCCGCCGGCGTTGCAACCGCAAGCGCTATTCTTAGCTTGCCCGGATCGGCGCCTACCTCTTTCAAGAATGGACGCGCGGGCGGCGGCGAAAAATATGGAGAGCCTGCCTCGATTCCCGCTGAAACATCCAGCAGCGCCGCACTGTCTCGAACGGAAATCGTCAGAGCATGATGATGAGAGCAGCCGTTCCATCCCTCAAATTGAGAAGGCCCCAGCGGCACTCGTCCGCGCGTGGGCTTCAAGCCAAACAATCCGCAGCACGATGCTGGAATTCGAATCGAGCCTCCTCCGTCGCTGCCATGCGCCATCGGTACGACGCGGCTTGCGACCAGTGCGCTCGATCCCCCGGATGAGCCTCCGCTGGTGCGTTCGAGATTCCATGGGTTATGAGTCTTACCGAACAAGACAGATTCGGTCGTCGTCGTAAGCCCAAACTCAGGCGAGGTAGTTTTGGCGAATATCACCAGCCCCGCCTGCTTGTAGCGAGTAACCAACGTGCTATCGAAATCGGGAGTGTTGTCCTTGAATACTCGACTGCCGTAAGACGTGATCGTTCCCGCGAGCTGCTGACCCAGGTCCTTGAGCACAAACGGAACGCCCTTGAACGGACCCTCCTCCAGCCCTTGCTTGATCTGCGCAGCCGCCTTATCGAAGAAAGCGTGAGCCACAGCATTGATCCGCGGGTTGATCGCCTCGAGTCTTTGCCGGACCGCATTGAGCAATTCGAGGGGCGTGACCTGGCGTTTCGCAACAAGCTCAGCCAGCCCAAGCCCGTCGTATCGGTCGTATTCGGCTGCGAACCCCGATAGTCTCACTGACTCAACGTGACCGTGATCGGCCGCATGCATTGATGGTTGATCGATTGTAGTCACAAGTGCTCCCACGGTAGCCGCCGCGCCAAGCTCGAGTAGGTGTCGCCGGCTGATTTGTTTGTTCTCGTTCACGATTCCCTCTTACTCAAGATACTGACTCACGTACTAGTGCACTCGGCTTGTGCGCCTTTTGACGTAGTCCATCAGAATATATTGTCCTAAAGTCATCGTCGTCGTGAAGTAAGCCTTCCCCTGACAAATCTCTGTTATCTTCTTTACGAAGTCGACCAGGTAATAGTCGTCGGCAAGCATGAACGTGTTGATCATTATTCCGCTGCGGCGGCACGCCGCGACTTCGCGAAAGGTCTCGCGCAATATCAGCGGATCCAGACCCATCGGGTTCTTGTAAATTCGCCCATCATCCATCGTCATCGCGGAAGGCTTGCCGTCGGTGATCATGATGATTTGCCGCATGTCTTTTCGCTGAGACATCAAAATGCGGCGAGCCAGCTTCAGACCTGCGCGAGTGTTGGTGTGATAAGGGCCCACCTGCGCGCGAGCCAGACCCGAGAGCGGAATCTCTTCGGCCGAGTCGTGAAAGAGCACCACGCGAAGACTGTCACCCGGATACTGCGTTCGCACGAGATGGGTCAACGCGAGAGCGACTCGCTTGGCCGGCGTGAACCGGTCTTCTCCGTAAAGAATCATCGAGTGCGAGCAGTCGAGCATCAACACCGTCGCGCACGAGCTTTGATACTCAGTCTGGTGAACCATCAGGTCCCCATACTCGAGATTGACCGGCACACCGAGGCCTTCGCGCTGGATCGCCGAGCGCAGCGTTGCATTCACATCCAGGTTCAGAGTGTCGCCGAACTCGTAGCGTTTTGGCGCTTCGCTGGCTTCGATTCCGGTAGACAGATGATTGGTGTCGTGACGGCCGAATGACGCCTTGCCGAGCGATGCGATCAGTTGACGAAGCGCCTTGAAGCCCAGAAAGTCGAGGCTCTTGTCGGTCAGCTCGAACTTGACGCTGCGCTCGACGGGCTTGCCGGTCCGACCTGCTTTTGACGAGAACCCGCTGTCCTGTCGCTGATAGGGCGGGCCTTCGCTGACTGTAATGTAGCCTTCTTCTATCAGGCGCTCGATCAGGCGATCGAGCAACTCCGCCATCGCTTCGGCTTTGATGTTGCCATGCTCATCGCTGAACTGCTCGAGTTCCTCATCCGACAACAGGCCTTCTTCCATCAAGGCACGCAGGATGGCTTCGCGAAGAGCATCGAGCGATTGATCGCGATCGTCCCAATAGTTCGAATAGTAGTTTTCGAAGCCGCTTTGAAGAAGGAAGTCGGCGAGCCGGTCGAGCAAATCCTCGAGACTGAGTGACTGCCAGTCTATGCCGTCCCATTTTGAATACTTGGTGAAAGGCATGAATCAAATTGCGGATTGCGAATTGCGGATCGCGGATTACTCCATCGGAATGCCCCTAGCTTCCTTCGGCTTCTTCTTCGATCTCCGTTATGTCGCCGGTAGTGAATAGGTAGGTTTTTAGCGTTGCATCGAACTTGGGATCGTGCCGCCGGATCCATTCCAGAACCATTGCGGCGTGTTCTTTTTCTTCGTCGCGGTTGTGCTCGAGTATTCGGCGTAACTCATCGTCGTCGGTAACATCAGCGCGCTGATTGTACCAATCGATAGCTTCCAGCTCTTCCATCAACGAATGGATCGCTCGATTCATATCCCGCGTTTCCGGTTTCAACGACTCGTAAGGTGCGTGCCATGCAATTGGCATTATGATCCTCCCTGTCAGTGGTCAGTGGTCAGTGGTCAGTGGTCAGTGGTCAGTGGTCAGCAATTATTGTCCGCTCTTTATGCTAATGACCAATGACTAATGACCAATGACCAATGACCAATTACTCAATTAATTTTTCGCGAACGGCTGAAGCTCTCGAAACTCTGTCCGCGTGTTTCAGTCTTCGCCGCCGCGTAGCCGCGCTCTTCACTGCGACTGATCTTCTTGTGAGCGTGCAGACCTTCGAGAATCAGTTCGCAGACGGCTACCAGTGCTTGTGAATCAGACTTGCGCGAAAGCCCTGAACTAATCGCTGCGTCGATCAAGCCATCCACGTGTTGGAAGTTCTTCAAGCAGAGCTCCGCGCTGTCAGTATCGCTGGTTCTGATGGCATTACCATCGTTGAACCAGGCGACGATCCGGGAACAATCGACGTGTTCGAAGTATTCTCCAAACGTCTTGCCGACCGCGGTCTTTACCAGGTCACGCGCAACGTTAGCCGCGCCTCGCTGTTCTCCTTCGTATTCAAGCTCGAGCTTGCCGGTGATCGACGGCAGCGCCGCGTAGATATCGCTTATGCGCGGGACGATGTCGGACTCGCGGGTTATGAGGCCGCGGCGCTCGGCGTTTGAGATCACATTCTCGATAGCCGAAATCGGAAGCCGCTGGCTGACGCCCGACCGCTTGTCTACCCGTTGGTCCGACCTCGCTTCGAAGGCAATCTGCTCGACCGCTCGAACTATGAAGTCGGGCACAATGAGCTTGCTTCCATTCCGTCCGAGCCACGCCTCCTGTTTGGTGATCTCGATTCCCTCTTCGACCGTGGCAGGATAATGCGTATTGATTTCCGATCCGATGCGATCCTTGAGCGGCGTGATTATTTTCCCTCGCGCCGTGTAGTCCTCAGGGTTCGCCGAGAACACCAGCATCACATCGAGCGGCATTCGTATCGGATAACCCTTAATCTGAACGTCGCCCTCCTGCATTATGTTGAACAAGCCGACCTGGACCTTGCTTGCCAGGTCCGGAAGCTCGTTGATCGCAAACACACCGCGGTTCGCGCGAGGCAGCAGTCCGTAGTGGATCGTAAGCTCGTCTGAGAGCAGGTGTCCGCCGCGGGCCGCCTTGATTGGATCAAGATCGCCAATGAGATCGGCAATAGTTACATCGGGCGTCGCAAGCTTTTCAACATACCTTCTGTCGCGAGGAACAAAAGTCACCGAGGTCTGATCGCCACGGTCCGCGATCAGCATTTTGCAAGCCTTGCATATCGGCGCGTAAGGATTGTCGTTTATCTCACAGCCTTCAATCGCGGGCATCTGCTCGTCCAACAGGCTCGTCAGCTCGCGAAGAATCCGGCTCTTCGCCTGTCCGCGCAGCCCGAGCAGGATGAAATTATGACGCGAGAGCAATGCGTTCACGATCTGAGGGACGACCGAATCATCGTAGCCGACTATTCCTGGGAATACCGTCCGGCGCCGCTCGAGTTTGCTTATGAGATTCTCGCGCATCTCGTCTTTCACGAACCGATGCTGGATGCGCGCCTCGTTGAACTCGCTACTCTTGAGTTCGCCGATGGTTGACGGAAGATGCATGGATTAAGTACCTCAGAGTCCTTTGGAAACGCCGCAACATCGTCAGTGATCAACTCTAGCGTTGCTTGTTTAGGCTGTAAACCCCGGGGGAAAATCAACAACAAAGACACCGAGTCAAGAAGGAGATTATCGATGACTGCTCGCCCAGGTTCAGAATTGCTGTCGTGTCCTGCAAGAGGTCGAACCTCAAAGCGGCACTCGCGTTGTTCTTTGCGCGGTACCACTACTGCAAGGTGAACAGCTCAATCAGAATTACATCCGCAACGAAAAACGGATTGACGGATTACATTTGGACGCTGCGAGAACCACTAGGAGCGTAGCTGCGTTTTAGATTGACACCGGTTCAGTAGAAGGTTATAACGAAACCACTAAAAAAATGGCGTGATGGCTGCATTGTCGTTTCCACTTGCCCGTGACAGAATATATCTAGTGATGGACGCAGCTACGAAGGGAGGGGGAGAATCATGGCTCTTGAGAAAGAGTTAGAGACCTATGATCGTGAATTACAAGCCCTCCTTGCCAATGAAGGTGAAGGCAAATTCGTACTTATTCAAGATGCTAAAGTCGTTGATGTATTCGGGACCTATGAAGATGCGATTAAGGCCGGATACGCTCAGTTTGGCCTGAGCACACCGTTTCTCGTGAAGCAGCTTCAATCGGTAGAACAAATTCACTCAATTACGCGCCACGTAACATTCCCGTGCCACACCTAACCCTCAGTGTATCGTCTGGCGCTCCCCTGATTGATATTCACGTTGGGGTTAGCCAAGCACGTCGCAATGCTCTGACGGCAGCTAATCAGCCGATCCCGAATGCAATTCCCACAAGAAGCCTGATTGACACCGGCGCAAGTTGTACCTGTATTGATCCAACGATCCTAAATCAACTTGGGCTCACTCCGACTGGCAGCACTCATATTCACACTCCGACAACTGGCGGTGCTCCAGCGACCGCTAATCAATTCGATATAAGCATCTTGATTGTTTTTGGCAGTCCCCTTCGGATGTTATATGGAAACCACACCATCCCCGTTGTTGAGTCTGATTTATCTGCTCAAGGAATTGAAGCCCTCATAGGACGCGATATCTTAGCAAGCGGTATCCTTCAGTATAATGGCGAAACCGGACTGTTCACACTCGCCTTCTAATCAAAGCAAACTTTCTGGACACTAACGAATTGCCGAAGCTCATTCCGTCAGAAAAAATTTGTGACCTTTGTTGTGCCTTTGTGGTTAATCCGCTTCAGTCTTTGCCGAAGATCTTTTTGAAGACTCGAAGAAAGCCGCCCTTCTTCTTATCCTTGTCATCGTTCTTTTTCTTATCTGAACTCTTGTCAGAACTCTTCGAGTTGACGGCTGTGGTTTGATGATCCCTCTTTACTTCCGCAGCCTGAGCGGGTTTGGTCGCCGTTTCCGCTGGATGAGTGTCGGTCACGGGCTTCAGGGCGGGAGGTGGTTCAGGTTTGGTTGCAGCAGACGTCGCGTTCTTATTGGCGTCGCGCGGGGAAGCGGTGGTGTCGACGCCTTCGGCGGCAAGCGCTGCGGCTTTCGGATTGGGCGCTTCTCCGTTATTGCTGTTTGCGGCCGCCTTCTCTTTCTTCCTCGATTCCGGAGCGGCTGAATCGGCCGCCGAGGCGTCCGGCTCAGAAGCCGGATTCGCCGCCGCTACCGTTGCTGAGTTTTCAGGAGCTGTGCCGTCGGCTGAGGCGGCTTTTGGAGCCGGGAGCGGTTGAGGCTCGGAATTCACAGCGGGGAGAGCTACGCGCGCCTTTGGAAGAAATATGATCGAAGCCGCCGAGATCACAACCGCACCGACCAGCAAGCCGGCCCCGAGCAGCGACCACCAATTGCCCCGGTCTTTGCCTTGCGTTTCGCTGGCTTCACGGCCGAGGCGGGTTCCGTCTACGTCGCAGAAGTTCAACTCATCCGGGAACGTGTCGTTACAAACTGGACATATCTTCATGTATACCCCGGCTTTCTCGTTGAACCTGATTGATTGGTGACGCGGCTATTGTACCATCGAGGTCAAACGAGGTTCAAACAACCGCCTCATTCGTTATGGATTCGCAGGGGCCGTGCAATTGTGATTCGATGCTTTTGATTCAAACGCGAACACGTGCCAAGTCTTCCCATCCTTATCAACCAGGCTCGGCTCGATCGTCTTGCCTAGAAACTCACCGATTGCGCGATCCCAGAAGTTCCTGGCCTTTTCATTGCGATCTGTAACACGCACTTCCCACTTCCCGGGAAACCTCTTCCAAATCTCATGCGCCGCTTGTGTCCCCACCCGCTGTCTTCGGAGACCACGAACGATGAAGAACTCCGCCATATCCCACACATCGGGTTCATCAGAAACTGCCGAGCCCCCGCGCACGAAAACGAAGCCGGCCAAATGCCCGTCAGCCATAACCAGAAATGGATAGCGATCAGACTCTTTCCAATATAAGGGAAGACTCTTGTAACCAAAGCGACCATCGGCGCCCAGCTTTAGGTCCATGAATTCACTGAAGTCATGGACATACAGCTCGAGCATATTAGCCAAAACAGGCTCTTGTTCCGGCGACGCGGCGATGATCTCGACATCCGCTGCCGAGTTCAATTTGCCGGTAACTCCCATTGGTCCCTCAAATACTGCGAGTGTAACTACGCCGACAAGAACTTCGACGACGTCCACGAGGGTTACGTCACTGTTTCTATGGATTTAGCGTTGTGTTCTGTACTCAAGCCCAGGAATCCTTATGATCCGCGACGTTTCCATCCTGATCGATATACTCGATGTCAATTTTCTCAGGAGTGACGTGGAGCAATGCAAATGTGTGTATTCCTTTGTAATCCGGATCGTCAGGCTGTGCCCGATCGTCAATCCATTCAATCGGTATACTCGGCTGTTTCGACGGAACGTTGTATGGGAAGCATCCATTACCCAAACAGACGGCCTTTATTCCCAAGTTGGGCTTGAAGACAACGCACAGATGTTCGTGCCCCCAGATCCAGCCGTATATCTGATTGGCGTTTAGAAACGGTTGCACTCGACTGGTGAGATTGTCGGTATCGGTTTTCTCGTAAGCCGAAAAAAGCTGGTGGTGTGATAACAGGATTGTTCTTGGATTATTCCCTTTGAACTGTGCCGTCAACCATTTCACTTGCTCCGGATTGAGATCATGATCAACATAGCCTGTATCAAGTCCGATGAAACGCCAATTCTTGTTACCCAGGCTAAAATAGCTGGCGGGTTGCTTGAACTCCTTCAAGGTGACATCGAAATAGCCATAGCCGCCGCTGTACATTTCATGATTTGAATTCAGGGCAAAGGAAAGCCCGGGCGCCGCAGGCTTGGGCCAGTACTTCAAAAAGCGGTCTTTAACTTCTTTCTCGGTTCCCGCGTAGTAGACGTCACCAAGATGAATAATGTGGTCGGGGTTCAACTTGTTGATCTGTTTCGCCACCGCCTGAGCGGCCTCGTTACCGCCTCCCCAATCACCCACGATAGCAATTGTGGCTTCGTCCGCAAGCCCGAAGCGGAAATCCGTGGCTGAGCTGTGGCTGATAAACTTGTGCTTTCCTTTAAACAGGATCTTTGCTTTCGCCCACACTACCTCGACCCATCTTGGGTCCAAATTATCGAATTGTTCGGCGATTGCCGCGGCTCCGGTTCTCGTGCCGGCCTTCCCTTTTTTCTTACCGGGTTTTGTCTCGTAGAAAGCGTCCAGGGTCATCGCAGGTCCCGCGGTTTTGGATGCTGCCCCCACCGACGACGCGCGTGTAGATCCTTTTTTCTTCGCGGGTTTCGGCGTCACCTTCGCGTCCGGATGGCTTTCGAGATACTCATCCATCGCGGCCTGGAAGACCGCTACAGCTCGGTTCCGCGGCGCATACCAGGAGTCTACTGCTCTTTCATTGGGGGTCACTGAATCGATGCCCGCCGCTCTGGTTGCTTTCTGCTCGTTGTCGTAGCCCCGTTTGAGTATGTCAACCAGCGAATCTCGTTGGTCGGGCCATTTTGCATCGCTCGTCAAGGACAACGATTTCATTCCTGCTTTCTTGACTTTCGCCGAATCGTTTCCCAGTTGGCTTATGGTGTTCTTCATGAGCTTCAGGACTTCATCGCGTTCGCCTGTTATTTTATGCATTGTTTTTTCCTTGTGTGTTTGAAACTTAACATTCGGCAGTTCTCTAATCAGCGCTGAGGTGACCTGCCGATCAATACAGCTGAGTTGTCCAGGCTTCTATACGGACTGAATGGCTCGCATCAGATCAATCAACCCGTAGCCCTGGAAATATTTTTCGCGCTTCAAATCGGTTGCCGTCGAAAGGAAGATTTCCTTCACCTTTTCCGGTTGTCCGATGAACTCCCGCCGAACAGAGAGAAAGGCAGCTATTACACCGGCAACATGAGGCGCGGCCATGCTGGTACCGCTGTCTTCAACGTAGTAGCAGTCTCGAGCCTCGCGCTTTACTCGCGCTCTGGCCCGTCCTGCCGCGCACGATATGATCTTTTCACCAGGCGCGACCACGTCAGGCTTTGCCCGCCCATCGCCCGTTGGACCCTTCGACGAAAAGTATGACACCCCGTAGATATGGGGCATATCTTTATGCGTGGAACCGACTGTGATTGCCTGCTGCGCATTGCCAGGATCGTTTACGGTCAACGCCATTCCGGCGGCAACGACATCAGTAAACTTCGTCTCCAGGGAACCGTATCCAGAGTTTCCCGCCGCCACGACCACTACTACGCCTGAGTTAACAAGTCGATTCACCTCAACGCATAGCGGACTCTGCCCACAGGCAAACCACTCGGGGTCGAAGTCATTTCCAACGCTGATGTTCACGCCGTGGATCAGAATTCGGCGACCGTGCCCGTTTATTTCCTGTATTTTCGCAATGGCCTCGATGAGACTGCTAACATCTCCGCCTCCATCTTCATCGAGCACTCTCATGTTGAGCAGCTTACATCTCGGGGCCATGCCTGCGATGTTATCAAGCTTCATCTCATCATATGTGATCTGGCCTTCCTCACCTCTGTTTCTAACGTACGCACTAAGGGGCCGCCTCTTCTTTTGCGAACCGTTGGCCCCGCCCATCTGACCTGCGATAATGCCCGCGACATGAGTCCCGTGGCCATTTGGATCCTCCCGCTCTTTCCCTTCGCCTGTAAAGTCCATAGGGACAAGGGGCGGTTCTAGAACCAGGTTCCCGTGTAGTTTGAAGTGAGGGTGCGAGTAGTCTATTCCTGAATCGAGTACTGCCCAGACAATTCCATCGCCAAAGGCAGAGAAAGACGCGTGAGCTGCATCGGCCTTCACCGTGCTGACTGACTTGTTAATCAGCGCGCGAATCCTAAAATCGGGCCAGACGTGATAAATAGCGCGAGACCCGGAAATCCCTCCACCCTTTTTTCGGTGCCGCTCGCCATTTTCTTTGCTATCCCGGTTTACTAATTTGCGAAGCACGTCTCCTTCAAGTTTGGCGAACAAATACTGTTGAGAAAGCTTACTTCGTTCCGCATTGATCTCCTGGTCCTTCGAAGTGCCTATTTCCTTGATGATTTCTCGGGTCGCCGCAATGACCCACTCCCGTGCCTTATCTCTACCTTCAGGATATTCCAGGTTTAGATCGATGATAACGCGATAGGCCGTCGGCGAAGATTTCGGATCACTCTCACGTTCAGCTTTCTCTCTTTTGAAATCCTTGAGAAGCGGTATGGCAATTACTGTTGTATCCAGATTCTCAGGTAGGAACGGCTTTCTATTGGGATCGCTTTGTGGCAGTTTGGGCGCTTTAGCGCTTGCCTCCTTCGGTATAGACGATCCTTTTGTAACTCCCGGCCGCGGCGTTTTTGATGAGATACGTTTAGGCATAGCTTACCTCCAGAAAGTATTTGCGGCCTGAAAACGGAAGAGGCCGACCAAATTAGAACTTCTCTGACATGCGATCTTCGCCTGGGATTAGAAGAAAGCGCCCAGTTGTCGACGGGTAAATCTCCGGTTAATACACTCAACGATAACGTAGGGCGGCAGGAACACTATTAACAAAACCGTTAAATGTCAATACCTCGTGACGCAACATTTCTTACACTTTAAGTCTAGAAGGCTGTCTAGCCTTGCATCAGCGAGGCCGCTTGGGAATGGAGTGATTCGCTCCCGCGGCGTCCACTGCATGCGTTGGTAGCCGCCCTGAGGCGAGCGCCACATTAATCGCCCGCTTCCGGTGTCTCTACCGAAGAACGCTCTTGCGTTCAGGCCTTCCTCGCCAGCACGAGCAGAAAGCGATGGGGGCGGCCATCTTCAATAATCGTCTCGATGCTGTCGAAGACGAGTTCAAACCCCGCTGCCAAAAGGGCCGCCCGTTCCCCATCAGCATCGAAGCTGCTCCAGAACTGTGGGGCCCCAAGCCAATCTTCATCATAATCAATCTCCTGGTTGCCCGTCCCGAAGTTGGCGAGCAGGATGCCGCCAGGCCGGAGCCACCGCGCAACTGAGCGGAACACCCCAACGTGTTCGGCGCGCGGGACGTGGATCAGCGAATACGACGCCACCGCCGCGTCGAAGCTTGCCCGGGCGAATTCGAGCGTCGTCACATCACCCTGAATAAAGCTCGCTGCCGGTACATTCCTCACCGCCAGTTCGATCTGGCGAGCAGAGATATCGACGCCGGTAACGTCGAAGGACTTCGAGAGCGCAAGCGTCAAGGGGATTCCGGCGCCACAGCCGATGTCCATGACTCGCGCTCCAGACCGGACATGTTCGCGGAGGAGATCGAGCCATCGCGCGAGCTCTCCCTGGCGCGGCTGCCCGGCACGCCATTCTAGGTAACGCTCCGCGATCTTATCGTACGCCTGGGACACTACGAGTTTCGGATCTTTCATAGCTGAGGGCGCGCTTGCCCCGACTCTCGTTACCATCCCGCCCGCAGGCGCATAACACGTTGTCACGACGTGGCGTTCTTTTCCAAAGCCCTGGCGCGCAGCAGGCCATAGATTGTGAGCAGCAAGGCCACCATGATGGTTACGCCGCATAATTGTAGCAGTCCCGTAACGACCGCACTGTCGACTCCATGTGGTGGCGGAGAGCCGCCATTAATAGTCGGCATGAGCTTCGACGAGGAGCCAATGAACGCGGCTGCAACTCCTGATGCGCCATTGGTCCAGGTGCCGATTTGCAGCGTCGCAAACCACACCTTCAGCGCAGTCGGATTGAGGCGGAGTTCCTTGATCAGGAACCCGAATGCCACCATCAAGACGCCATTAGCCGTGAACTCGATGTGAGCCATCACTATCCCGCGAAACCACGCCACAGCCGAAGGCGGGATAAATCCGATCATGCAGCCGACGGTAATCTGGAGGACCGCCAGCAGCAAAGTCCAACGTTTGAGATTTGCCTTGAAGCTGTCGATGTCAATTGCC
This sequence comes from Blastocatellia bacterium, assembly GCA_035607285.1. GTDB lineage: Bacteria > Acidobacteriota > Blastocatellia > UBA7656 > UBA7656 > Onstottus_A. The sequence continues at coordinate 22,079 of DATNBZ010000229.1, forward strand.
ATTCCTACCTCCCGGTCGCGCGTTGAGTGTTTCCATTAGACGGCCAATAGGTACTTCGCAAGCGGGCTGACGCGAGCGAGAGTTTCCGGACGCATGCGAGCAGGCGGGTTGACTCCCGCCTGGGCTTCACGCCGGATATAGGCGCCTTGTATTGAACGCCGAGGCTCGCCAGACTCGTTTGTCGAGTGCCCATGCCAGACAGACCCGTTGTAGATGATGACGGAACCCGCCGGGCCACACGCCTGGACTTCGTCGTCCGCTACCCGGTCGTTGAGCTCGCCTGGAATTGTGGACCACCTGTGTGAACCCGGCACCAAACGAGTTGCTCCGTTGTCGCATCGAAACTCATCCACCATGAAGATGAAACCTACCATCGGCCACCCAACGGCGTCGCGCTTGAAGTCCACATGAAGACCCTGCGGCTGCGAGCAAGGTCGCACAGTCCTCGCAAGCATTGTGCTGAGCTTGTACGGCTGACCGATGATGCGACAGCACGCCTCGAGGACAGGTTGGTATACATATAGCCCATCGAATTCGGGGCCGCGATTGACTAAGTCATGGACGCGCGTCGTTGTTGAACCAAGCGACACGTCAGCCGGCTGGGCGCCCGACACGGCGG
>DATNBZ010000302.1:0-3272 GCA_035607285.1 Blastocatellia bacterium
ACATCTCTTGCCTTACTAACTATCTGTGAGCAGCCAACAACCCCGAAGGGGTTTCGTCCCAAAGCCCAGGGTTGCGGTACTCCGCTACCCTGGGTAACGGTGTCGTGCCCAGACTACACAACAGGGTGAAACCAACCCCAACGGGGTTGCGGCGTGGCTCGCGATGTAGATGAACGACGAATGCGGCGGCTGTGGGTGATGATGCGATGGCAGGCCGCAACCCCTTCTAGGGTTGGGCCAAACGAACTGGGTAGTCTGGGCACGACACCGTTACCCAGGGTAGCGGAGTACCGCAACCCTGGGCTTTGGGACGAAACCCCTTCGGGGTTGTTGGCTGCTCACAGATAGTTAGTAAGGCAAGAGATGTGTCGCGAATGATTCGCGACTACCCGGCTACTTGCGCTTCGCCTCCACCGGCACGCGTTCTTCCGGCTGCGCGGCCAGACTCAATCTCTCTCGAAACAGGTTCAGCAACAGCAGAGTACCAATGCCGCCCCCGCCATCTCCTGAGCCTCCGGAAGCCATCACATCGGGTGTTATCCGCACCCCCTTTTCGCCGATCACTCTCAGCGTTTCGACTAACGCAACTCCCTGGGCGCCGATCGCGTTGACCTGTTCGGCGTAGGCGACGCCCTGGGCCTCGCCCATCAAGCGGACTTTCTCGGCTTCGGCCCTGCCGGTAGCGGAGATGTAGCTCGCCTCGCCTTCGCCTTCAGCCTTGCGTTGTTCCGAGCGCTTGCCGGCGATCTCCACGCCGACTGTTGCCGCCATCAAGGCAACTTGATTGTCGGCCTGGGCCTTGGTCCTCTCCAGTTGAATGCGCCGTTCTTCAGCCTCGCGCTGAGCGTTGAACATGTTCTGTCTCTGCTCGGCGAGGATCTTTTCGGTCTGCGTTTTCATCAGCTCTTCAGGGAGATGAATATGGCAGATCAAAACGTTCACGACATCGACGTGGTACTTCAGCAAGTGAGCGCGCACGCGTGCTTCGGCGCGTTCCTGTTCCTCGTGACGATTCTGGAGATAAGCCATCGCCGACGATTCGGAAGCCTGGTTCCGGAAGATCGAATCGATCAGCGGATGCATCACGTTTTGAATGAGCCGGTCCACTGACCCGATCTTCGCAACCATGAAGGGCGCGTCTTCGGGCTTTACTCGAAACACAACGCGCACCTCGAGCTGCATCGTGAAGCCGTCTTTCGAAATCACCTCGAACGGATTGAAGGTGTTCGCGACTTCGCCCGAAGTCCATTCCACCGTCTGGTTCGTCGTCGGTATGACGATTGGAGTGACCGCCAGCGTGTTGACGTAATAGCGCCCCGGCCCGACCACGGTTTCCTGTATGCCTCGAAAACCGGCCGGCACAACGTAAGCTTCGTGAGCGCCTGCGTCCAGGCGCCGGTCCGCGGGATCGTTAAGCGAGAGGTCTTCTCTGATCTCGGCGACGGTGTCCTTGTCGCCGATCTTCGCGGTGACGTGTGCTACTTGCTCTTGTTCTTCGCGCTCCAGGCGCTCGCGAATCTTGGTAGCCATCGCGCGGCGAACTTCCTCCGAGGGGTCTTTGCCGACGTTCGAGACGATGACCGCGACCTCGCCGGGTTTGACCTCCTTCGCGGATTCGGGAATCACTTTGAACAGCATCGAGTTGACGTAGTAAGTGCCTGGAAGAAGGATGTCCTTCTGCGGCCCGCGCTGCCCGCCGTGCCCGATGAACTCGTTGCCGTCCTGAAAGTTGTCGTGCCCTTCGACCTGTGTGGCTACGTAATCTCGCGGGTCGAGCGTCGCGCCATCCAACGCTTCAACCAGCCCGATCTGATTCTCCTGGATCAGGGTTGCATCGTTGAGCCGCACGACGAACAACCCCGGCTTGCGTTCTCCGCCGCCTTCGAGCGGCATCGATTCGGTCAGGATGCGATAGGTGCCCGGAGTGAGGATGTCGACCTGCGGTCCCTTCTGACCCCCCGAAGAGATGAATTGCTCGGCATCCTGGAAGTTGTGGTGATTGTCGATCGCCTTCGCAAGCAAACGTCCGGGGTCGAGTTGCGCGCCGTCGGCCGACGTGACGATCCCAACTTTGCCTTGAGGAATCACAGTAGTCTTGGTCACCGACACGCGAAACAGGTAAGGGTGAATCGGCCACAAGCCCGGCGGCAGCGTGCGAAGCTGAATGCCTTTGACGCCGCCTCGTTTGATGAACGCGATGGGGTCCTGAAAGTTGTTGTGCGCGTTCTGCGCGCGATCGGCGGCAAAGATCCCTCCCGGCGGCATCGGCTCGCCGTCGATGGCTTCGATGATGCCCATCTCGTCGGCGCCGATCTCGATCAACGGAAACTTGCGAATGACTTTTTCGAAAGGCCATTTGATCAGGTGAAGCCCCGGCTTAAGAACGTCTGCCTGAATGCCGACTTCGCCTTCGGTTGCCACTACGCGGCCGGGTGGCATTCTGGCGCCCACATAGCGGCGTTCTTTTATGGCGATCTCTCTCGCGCCGACATTGACCAGTATTCGCCGCAGGATGACGATCAGAATAATCAGCGCGAAGAATCCGGTGACAAGGTAGGGAACTAACTTCGCAAAGTCATTGTTGCTCATGGTTTTCTCCATCTTGTGGGCTTTGAAGTGCGCGTCTCATAAACTCGCGCTGGGTTCTCGGTGTTAATAGGCGGCGGGCGATAGATCGGTGGCCTGCCAGCTTGCTGATGTAATCAATTGAAATATCCATCTCGTCGATTAGGTTCTGATGCGCTTGATTCGACGACCAATGTTGCCTGAGACTTCGGAGTTCTCTCAGGGACAATTCGTAATACTCTGGGAAATTGCGCAGTTCGTAGGCGACAGCGATTTGAGTATGTAACTTTTGTTCTTGGCCCGGTTTCGCCTGTACTAGCCTGGCGATCAGATCATGATAAGTTTCAAATCGCTTATCTCGCAATTCTTTGCGCCGCAAATTCAGGTTCCGCCAGGCCAGGACTAAGAACGGTGCCAACGAGACGACGACGGTAACCGCGATACCGATGACTGCGGATCTCTCAGTAATCCACTGCCAGATGCTTGAGGGAAGATTGTCCATGAGATCCCACTCGTTACGATGCGCACCTTGCCGCGGCTCGACTGTATTCTATTGACGGGTCGCCAGTTCACGACGAACGCCGGCGAGCTTGCGTTTCAACGCGAAGCCCGCGCCTCCGAGCCTGGCTTCAGGCGCGAGGACCCAAAACTGGCTTTCGAAAAGTTTAATCAGCTCGTCGGCACTGAACTCCGTAAGCTCGCCCTTC
>DATNBZ010000304.1:0-19771 GCA_035607285.1 Blastocatellia bacterium
TACAATTTGGACACGCTAGGGGAAACGGTTAGGACGCACGTGACGGCGCTCGCGTCCTGACTCGCCGTCTATCTTTCCCGCGGCCTCGTTACGTATAATGCAGGAGCGGAGGACGGGGTATGACAATGAACATGAATCTGACAGCCGTTTTTCTCAAAGTCCCCGAGGGCTACCTCGGGTTTGTCGAAGAACTACCGGGAGCGAACACTCAAGGATCGACTCTGGAAGAGGCGAGAACGAACTTGGAAGAAGCTGTCGCGTTGGTGCTGAAGGCTAATCGCGCACTCGCTCAGGAATCTCTGCAGGGCCAGGAAGTCATTCGAGAGCCACTCAGTATCTCAGCCGCATGAAACGTCGCGAACTCATTCGTTACCTTGAAGCGCACGGCTGTGAGTTTTTGCGCGAAGGCAGCGATCACACCGCGTACGTCAATCGCAACGCTCAGAAAACATCGACGATTCCAAGACACACCGAGATCAACGATTTCCTTGCCAGGAAGATCTGTCGGGACTTACAAATACCTCGGCCTTGAAATGACTACCGGAAAACGGGGTTGCGGATCTCTGACTATGAACTCTGATCTTTCAGACAACGCGCTTCGTGTTCTGGAGAAACGCATTCTCGCGCGTGATCAGAACGGACATGTCGTCGAGACTCCCGAAGAAATGTTTCGACGCGTGGCACGTAGCGTTGCATCCGCTGACTTACAGTACGGTACGCCGTCCGACGCCGCCGCTGTTGAGGAAGCGTTCTTCGAGATCATGAGCAACCTCGAATTCCTGCCCAACTCGCCTACGTTGATGAACGCCGGAAGGAATCTCGCGCAGCTCTCCGCTTGCTTTGTTCTTCCGGTCGAAGACTCAATGGAATCAATCTTCGAGACGCTTCGAGACACAGCGCTGATTCAAAAGAGCGGCGGCGGCACCGGGTTCTCTTTCTCGCGTCTTCGCCCGCGAGAAGATCTCGTAGAAACGACGCACGGCGTGTCCAGCGGTCCGGTTTCGTTCATGCGCCTGTATAACTTTGCGACCGAAGTCACCAAACTCGGAGGCAAACGAGCCGGCGCGAATATGGCGATCCTTCGTATCGATCATCCGGACATCGAAGAATTCATCTCTGCCAAAACCAATCCACTCGAGCTGAACACGTTCAACATCTCCGTTGCGGTGACCGATGAGTTCATGCGGAACGTAGAAGCTGGAGAAAAATACAATCTTATCAATCCTCGGACTCGCGAAGTCGTGAAGCGACTGGACGCGCGCGAGGTCCTGGATCGAATAGTCGAGTCCGCGTGGCGCAACGGCGAGCCGGGCGTGATCTTTATCGATAGGATCAATCGCGATAATCCAACGCCCGACCTCGGGCCGATCGAAAGCACCAATCCATGCGGGGAACAGCCGCTGCTTCCTTATGAATCGTGCGTGCTCGGTTCAATCAACCTGGCTAAGTTTCATCGCGACGGCGGCGTTGACTATGATCAGCTTAAAGATGTCGTCAGGTTGGGCGTTCATTTCCTCGACAACATAATCGACGTAAGCGAATACCCGATACCGGCTATCGCAAACATCACGAGGCTGAATAGAAAGATCGGGCTCGGTGTGATGGGTTGGGCAGACCTGCTGATCCAGCTCGCCATTCCGTATGACTCCGAAGAAGCGATCAGGGTCGGCGAAGAGGTTATGAGTTTTATTTCGCGCGAAGCGATGAATGCTTCGATTGAGCTGGCCAAGTACCGCGGCCCGTTTCCGCGTTGGTCGCAGGAGAGCCTGTATAAGAATGGCGAACGGGAGCAGGCTGGAAGCCTGCGCTCCCAGGCTCGCTCCCAGGAACACTCCCAGGCTCGGACGCTGCCGCGCCGCAACGCCACGGTGACGACCGTAGCGCCTACGGGAACGATCAGCCTGATCGCGAACTGCTCGAGCGGCATCGAACCGGTCTACTCGATCGCGTACCGGCGGCTTTCTTTTGAATCCGAGCAGATGAGGTTTGTGCACCCGCTCTTCGAGAGCTATGCGCAAAAGCATGGCTTCTACAATGAAGATTTGATGAAGCGAGTAGCGGAGACGGGCTCGTTGCGCGATCTTCCGGGAATCCCCGCCGAAGCGCGGCGTGTGTTCGTTACCACACACGAGATCGCTCCTGAGTGGCATGTGCGAATGCAAGCCGCGTTTCAGAATCACATAGACGCGGCGGTCTCAAAGACAATCAATTTTCCGGCGAGCGCCGCCGTTCAGGATGTTAAGCGCGCTTACTTGCTGGCTCACGAGCTTGGCTGCAAAGGGATTACGGTTTATCGAGACGGTTCGCGTGAGAAACAGGTGCTGAGTACGGAGCTTGAAGATATGACCGAGCCTCTGACGCTGGCCTCGGCGGGTCATGCGGAAATGGAGCGGCCGGAAAACCAGCTTCTGGCAAAGAACATTTGTCCGGAGTGCGGGCAGCCGCTACGTCACAACGGCGGGTGTTTGTACTGTGATTGCGGATATTCGGTGTGCGTCCAGACGTGACGGTGATTACTTAGCGTCAACCGGCTTACCGGGAATCAGACGATGCCCGACCAGGTCAACAGCCGCCTGACACTGTTCCAGTACGATATATCCGATCAGTGGCTCGTACGCACCATCGGTTGGTTTCATATCAAGAAAGAGAACTTCATTGTAGATCGGTCTGAAGCCTTCAACCTCGATCCTGACAGGTCCGCAGATTTCACCGTCGACTGTTTCCTGCGTAGCGGTCTCCACTTTGGCACTTGCTACCGTTTCCATCGCACCGAGGCGGTCACGCCAGGCAACAGGAAGCACCATGAACGCTGAACCGGTGTCGACGAGCGCATCACAACGAATGCTCATTGACTTATCGGCTATGTTATCAATCTTCACTGAGGCGGTTACTCGTCGCACGTCATTAGTATTTATTTTTACGACCTGAGCGCCTATTGATTATCTGCCAACCTGCCGCCGATACCACGCCGCCGTTCTTTGAAGCCCTTCTTCAAAGGCCACCGACACTTTATATCCCAACGCGCGCTCGGCAGCTTCGATTGAAGCCTGCGAGTCTTTGACGTCGCCCGCCCGCGCGGCTTCGTGAATGGGTGCGATATCGCTCCCAAGTATCTCTTTGAGCCTTGCGAGCAGATCGAGCAATGTGTAGCGTCCACCACACGCGACGTTGAAGGCCTGGCCTGCCACGCCGCCGGCTTCAGATGCCAGCAGGTTCGCGTCTACCACGTTGTCGACGTAGGTAAAATCGCGCGATTGAAGCCCGTCGCCATAAACGACCGGCGACTTCCCTTCCAGCAGGGCAGTTATGAACCGGGGGATTACTGCCGCGTATTGAGACTCCGGGTCCTGGCGCGGCCCAAAGATGTTGAAGTATCTCAAGGCGACAATCTCAAATCCATAAACGTGTTTGAAAACGCTCGCGTAATGCTCGCCGACGAGCTTTGACAACGCATACGGCGACAGCGGCTGTGGCGTCATTTCTTCGCTCTTCGGAAGCACTGGCGTTTCACCGTACACCGACGAGCTGGAAGCATATACCACCCGCTTGACTCCGGCTTCGCGCGCGCCAAGCAGGACATTCAGAGTTCCGGTCATGTTCACTTCGTGAGTTGTTAGCGGGTCGGCCACCGAGCGCGGGACCGATCCGAGCGCGGCTTCATGAAAAACGATATCGACGCCCTTCATCGAGCGGCTGACGAGGTTTGCGTCTCGTATGTCGCCTTTTATGAACTCGACCTCGTTTCGGAATGACTCCAGGTTCGATTCCCTGCCCGAGCTGAGGTCGTCCAGCACTCGCACCTGCTGCCCCTCTCGAACGAGCCGTTCAACGATGTGGCTGCCGATGAAGCCGGCGCCTCCGGTTACCAGGTAAACGCGTTTGGGCATTGTGTATCCTGATCGATCCTTATCGTCTTTGCCTCTAAGGGCTTTTCGCGAACCACTATTCAAGTAAAGACACAAAAGGGTTGGAAATTCAGCGCTGAAGGTTCGACAAACTTTTCAGTTTGTCGTTTGACGGCCGATATCCACAAACCGGCAGACCTCGACAAACTATGAAGTCTGTGGGATCGACAAACTGAAGTTTGTCGGACCTTCATTTCTTGATCAAGAAGTTCTCAATGGCGAGACAATCGATCCCGGAGCAGTAGAATCCTCGGACTGCTTCGCGGGGTGTTGAAACAACCGGTTCGCCGAAAAGGTTGAATGAGGTATTCACGAGAACCGGCACACCGGTCGCCTCGCCAAACTTTGAAAGCAGCTTCCAGAACGAGGCGTTGGTCTTGCGGCTCACGCTATGAACTCGCACCAGTCCGTCGCCAAACACAGCGGCCGGGATCAACGGCTGCTTGTCTTCTTTGATCCTGCTGACGCCCTGAAGAAAGTTGTTCAACGCGCTCGCTTCAAAGAACTCTTCGGTCCGCTCTTCCGGCACCGCCGCGCAAAAAGGCCGGAACTCCTCGCGATGCTTTATAAAGGCGTTCAGATTGTCGCGCATCATTTCAGTCGTCGGCGAAGCCAATATGCTGCGAGCGCCCAGACTGCGAGGGCCAAACTCCATCGCGCCTCTGAACCATCCCACGATTTTTCCCTGCGCGAGCTGGCGGGCTACTTCGCCGGTGAGTTTGTCTTCGGTAAGAAAATATTCATAAGCAAGCTTACAGTTGTCGAGCACGCCTTTGATTTCGTCGTCGGTGAATCGCGGCCCAAGAAACGCGTGCTCCATTTCATAGACCCGCTCACGGTTGCCCATCACCTGATGCCAAACGTAGAGCGCTGCTCCAATCGAGCAGCCGGCATTACCGGCGGCGGGTTGAACAAAAAGACGTTTGAATCCCGCGCCTCTTTCAACCGCGGAGTTTGCAAAACTGTTGAGCGCAACGCCCCCGGCTAAACACAGGTTGTCCTCCCCGGTGCGCTCGCGGTGAATGCGGGCCATTTCGCACAACACATCTTCGACTCTTCTCTGGGCGCTGGCCGCTATGTTGCGATGAGTTTGTGAAATTGGCTCGTCCTTGCCTCTTGGCGAAAGTTTTGTGCGCTCGAAGAAATGAGCGGACAGCGAGGGCGCTCCACCGAAAGGGAGATCGAAGTAGCCCGTATTCACAACCGGCAGGCCGTAGTTGTCAACGCTGAGGAGGTCAGCGAAGACTTCGGGGAATTCAGGCTTGCCGGTGGGCGCCAGCCACGTTGTCTTGTGCCAGTCGCCCGCGTCAAAGCCCAACGCCGCGGTCACTGCGCTGTAGACCATGCCGATCGAGTTGGGAAACTGCGCTTCGGCGTCGATGCGAAGCCGCGCTCCTGAACCGGTCATAAGCGCCGCCGATGTCATATCGCCTTTGTTGTCGGCCGAGATCACCGCAGCTCGGTCGAAGCCAGATGCGTAAAACGCGCTGGCGCCGTGCGCGAGTTGATGCGGGACCTCAATGAACCGGCCGTTTTTGGAGAGCCGCGCTTCAGCAAGCCGCCTGGTCTTGAGCTGCTGCTTGAGCGCATTTAGTCCTTCGACAAAGTAGGGCGGGAACTCTTCGATGGTGTCCGCGGCTTTGATGGCTCGAGATGAATTGAACGCGATCTCTCGATGAAATCGCTTGTGGGGCTCCAGGTAATAAGCGACGCAATCAACCTTGTCGAAGCCGATGCCCGCGCGCTCGAGACAAAACTCAATCGCGCGGAAGGGCAGCCCTCCGGCGTAGTTCATGCCGATGTGCCTGATGCGAGCAAGTTTCTCTTCTTCGACGGCGGCGACAACGCGACCGTCTTGAACCAAGGCTGCCGCTGCGTCGCGCTCTTGTCCGGATATGCCGAGAATGTTCATCAATAGGTTCCGTTTGATTCAAACGCCCAGGCGTATGTTCCGGCGTTGCTCGTTCGATTCTAAGACTGCTTCTACGGGATGAATACCATTAACATTCGAGGGAAGCCTTTTTCAAGGTGGAGGCTCGGTAACATAGTCGACGTTCGGTGATACGATACATTGACGCCGGCACCTCATCGCTCTATTGTTCACCGAATGAAAGTTCGCGATGTACTGAAGCTCCTCAAGAATGACGGTTGGGACCTGGTTGCGACTGAGGGCAGTCATCGACAATACAAGCACGCGACAAAAGCCTGGGCGTGTAACCGTTCCCGGGAAGCCAAAGGACGAGTTGCCGCCGGGCACATATTGAACAGCATAATGAAGCAGGCTGGCCTCAAGAAATAGGAGAAGAAAATGCGCTACGCGATAGTCATCGAAAAAGCTGCAAAGAACTATGCGGCTTATGTTCCCGACTTGCCGGGCTGCGTTGCCACCGGCAAAACCGTGGAAGAGACCGAGCAACAAATACGCGAGGCCATCGAGTTTCATATCCGCGGTATGCGCGAGGATGGACTGCCGATTCCAGCCCCATCTAGTCAGGTAGATTACGTCGAGATTGCTGCTTAAAGTGGCAGAGCCGCGAAGAAAGATTGGCGTTTAGTCATCCTCGTACCAGGCGAACCGACACATACAGAATAAGAATCGCTATCAGCGTCGCCAAAGCCGCCGCGCGTGATCCCATACGATTACCGGGAGCGCCGCCGGGCAAGCCTTCGTGACGCTTTGCGGCTCGGATGCTCGTGATGTCGTGGAAGGCCATCAGCGCGATCATCACAATCACCAGCATCAGCTTCCACGGAAGCCAAATCGCGATCAAGCGCTCAACCTTCTCAGGGTTGAACACATCGCCGTTGAAGATTTGTGACAGCTTGATCGGAGTCAACCGAAGAACAAGGTTTCCGATCCCGGTGATGATCAACACAATAATCGAGCCCCAGCCTATCCACCTGAATCGCCGTGCCAACCCGCGCAGTATTCGCTGGCGCTCGTCAACCGGGTGCGTCAGCGCAAATGGAACAGCCACCGCCGCGGTGTAAATCAGTCCCCCGGTCCATACAGCCGCCGCAAGAATGTGAATCCAAACATTCAGAAAGTACATCTCTGTTCGGCCCTCCATCTTTGAACGACGCTAGCCTTGTATTCCCACGAAGTCTTCGGCCTTAGCGCCGCGCTGCGACTTAATCGTGAGACTCACTCCAAGCGCGACGAGCATTATCGCCGAGCTTACCCAGTAAAGCGTTCGCCCATAGTGCGAACTATAATCCGGATCCCGACTCAGCAGCAGTCCACCCAGTACAGGCCCGATGATTCGCGCGAGGCTCGCGACCGATGCCATCACCCCAAGCACCCGGCCTTGCAAGGATGCGTTAACGCTCTTCGAAGCAAGCGCGTTCAAGGTCGGGGTCATCAGGCTGTTGCCAATCGCAATACCGGTGCTGGCTATTATCAGAAGCACAACCGTACCGCTGAGCGTAAAGCCGAACACACTCACGGCGAACAGCGCGGTGCCGATCACGGTCAGCGGCTTATCGCCAAACATTTTCACCAGTCGCCCGAGCAGGCCGCCCTGTATCACCGCGCCGATGATTCCGACGTATCCGAACAAGAATCCGGTATGCCACGCATCGAACTTGAATCTATGCGCCGCGAACAACGCGAAGGTCGCCGTCATCATCGCGAAAGCAACGGTCGCAAGAAAGTAAGTGCACACTACCGCGACGAGTTGCCAGCTCCCGGACTCTTCGAGTATCCGAACTATGCCGCCGCGGCGTCGCGCCTCGCTTCGATGCTCGTGTGAAAGACTCTCAGGCAAAAGGAAATAAAGCGCCGTCGCGTTGGCAGCCGCCATAGCCGACGCAAAGAAAAACGGCGCCGCTGGCGAGATGTAACTCATCATCCCGCCAATCATCGGTCCGAAAACAAAGCCGAGCCCGAATGCCGCTCCGATCAAACCCATTCCCTTCGAACGCTCCTCCGGCGGAGTGACGTCTGCAATGTAGGCTTGCGCGGTCGAGATGTTACCGCCGCTGATCCCGTCGATCATGCGAGCCACGAACAGCCAGACGAGAGTTGGCGCCAGCCCAAACAGCGCCAATCCGACGGGCATGCTGGGCGCGAAGCCCATGATCAAGAACCCGATCGAGGTTCCGATCAAGCTGACAAGCAGAACCGGTCTGCGCCCGACTCGATCGGAGAGTTTGCCGAGCAGCGGCGCGAACACGAACTGCATCGCCGAGTAAGTGGCGAGCAAAACTCCGATGGTAGCCTCAGAGGCGCCGTAGCGTTCGGCGTACAGCGGCAAAACGGGTATGACGATTCCAAACCCGACCAGGTCGATGAAGATGGTTATGAAGATGATTACCAGAGGTGAGCGTTTCGTCATCGCGAAGAGTTAGGACTTAAGGATTGAGATATAGGATTGAGATATAGGATTGAGACATAGGATTGAGACATAGGATTGAGACATTGAAAATTGCAAAATGCAAATTGAAAATTGCAAATTGAAAATTGCAAATTGTCGAATGAGCCGTTGAATCGCCGGCATGGCAAATTTGGGTTGTGGGTCAGTTTTAAGGTCCAGTTCAGAGTTCAAGCTTTAGCTTGCCGTTTTCAACCATAAAGCTCAAGAGCAAGCTAAAGCTTGAACTCTGAACCTCAAACTGACCACTACCCAAATTCGCAATTTTCAATTTTCAATTTTCAATTTTCAATTTTCAATTTGCAATTTGCAATTCTTCCAATTTGCAATTTTCAATTCTTCCGGCCCTCCATTCGCAGAGCGTCCGTTGCCGCCAGCCTATCTGCCAAAGGACCTGTACCCTTTCTTATAGTTCAGCGCCAACCTTCCGAGTCCTTTCGGCGCGCTAATACTAATCCGTACCTTGTGCCAGTCGATGCTACTCATCGCGTCGGTCGGGTAAAACCCGATCGCATATTGATGCCGCAGCATCAGCGCAATCCTCGTGTAGATATCGCGAGTTTGCGGTTCGTCTTCCGGTGCAAAGACCATGCCCCCGCTCCAGGCAGAAAGGCTCTGGAGAGTCCCCATCCCGGCGTACAACTGGCTTATGGCGATACTGTAAACCGGTACATCCGACTCCTTGAGCATCTCTTGAAGATCGCGCCCGTTGTATCGGCTGTTATTCTCTTCGCCGTCGGAGATAATCAGCAGCGCTTTCTTGGCGTGCCTTCCCTGCCGGGCTTTCTCCAGCCCGAGATAGACGCCATCGTACAGCGCTGTGCTTCCTTTCGCTTTGACGAATATCACGCGGCTCATGATTTCGCTCGGCGAGGTTGTGAAGTCCTGCACGAGTTTTGCCCGGTCATTGAAGGCGATGATGAAGTACTCGTCTTCCCTGTGTGACGTTTCAAACAGCCTGCTCAACGCCTGAAACGAGCGCGACGTAAGATCACCCATCGAGCCCGACACATCATAGATTATTCCCAGCGTGACCGGGGCATCCTCATCGGTGAAATGAGCGATCTCCTGCTTGACTCCGTCGTCGAAGACTTCGAAATTCCTCTTTGTCAGTCCGGTTACAAATCTGCCGAACGGATCCAAAACAGTCACGGTCATGCTGACGAGGTGCGATTGAAGCTGAATCTGGCCGCTCGGGTTCTGGCCTTTGTCGACGGATTCTTTCTGCTGGACGCTCGGTTTATCGGCGTGTGCCGGTTGCGGCCGCTGAGCGTGCATTGTAGCCGGAGCTTGGACAGCAATCAGCGCGAAAGTGCAGAGACGTGCTGCTAACCTGTGCATAGATCGAACCTCGTAGTCTCTGCTTCATCCTCGCTAAGCCGTAATCAATACTAGATCAGAATAGCGATTTCCGCCTACACGCTCGAACTGATCTTTACCAGGACTCGCTTCTTGCGCCGGCCGTCGAACTCACCGTAGAAACTTGCTCCCATGGTCCGAGGCCGAGTTTGCCGGCGGTCGGCGCTACAACAACTTCACGGTCCATTACCTGCCGTTTCATAACAATGAAACTCAGAACACTTGCCACGCCCGGCGCAGCAGGTCTCGTTTGAGAGTCACGTAACTCTGTTCGCCAACGAGCGCGCGCCCGAGAATCGTGCGGACGCCACGATGATGGCTCGCGAGCATGATCATCGCGTCCGTAAAAATGCGGCCGAAGAAACTCCCGTGATAAAAGTGCGGAAGTCGGTAAGAGGCGTGCTCGAGATCCCGGCCAAAGACTTCGCGCCACTGCGCTTCGTATGAAGCGGCTGCTTCGTTGTAGGGATTCCGAGAATCATTGGCCGAAGCGCATCGCCCATTAGACTCACACAAAGCGTCCGCCAGAAGATCCGCGGATTTGAACGCGTAGTAAATCCCTTCTCCGGTGATCGGGTCAGCAAATCCGGCCGCATCGCCAATCAACGCCCAACCGTCGCCGGTTGCTCGCAGGTCTTTCCAGCTTGCCACGTCGAGCGTTGGAATCTTTGCGCCGAAGAAACTTGTTTGTTCCGGTTCCGGCATATTCCCGCCGTAATACCCTCGAACGAAATCCGTGAGAAGCGTACGCAACTCATCTGAAGTGCGCTCTCCCAGTTTTGAGGCGACACCGAAGTTCATCACACCTGGACGTGGGAACGCCCACAGATAGCCGGTAAAGTCTCTCGGAAAACGCACGACTACTTCATCCATATCGGGTCCGCCGTCTTTTGCGCCATTTTCAATTACGCACTCGATGTTGTATCCGAAAGCGAGCGCAAGGTCCTGCTTTGGAAAGATCCCGATGAGCCGCCGCCGAGTGAAGCTTGCCGCGCCATCAGCGCCAACGAGGAAGTTACAGCGCCACCGTTCCCCCTCATTGGTCGAAATCAGCCAGCCCTCGGGTTCTCGCGTAAAGTCCGAGACGGCGTCCCTGACAAATAGAGCGCCGGACTCAATCGCCCGATCGAGCACCAGGCCGTTCAGGACTTCTCGGGAGTAAACCGCGAATGGTTCGTCGAGCGTTACCGTGACACGGCGATCGAGCGGCGAGATCATTGTAATCCGGCGCACAAGTTTGCGCGGATAGTTTGAACTCTCCAACAGAAAAGCGAATTCGCGAATGGCGCGAGTCGGTACGCCGCCGCCGCACGGCTTCTCCCACGCGCCTTTCGGGTCGAACAAAACTACGTCTCGCCCGTCCGCGGCAAGCCGGGAGGCCAGGTGAGCGCCCGCGGGCCCGGCACCGATGATCGCGATTTCCGCCGATCGATTTTGCATAGAGTTCAGAGTCTAGCGACGAATTGGAGGCGGTATCAAGAAGGGTTAAGAAGTCAGAGGTCAGAGTCAGAGGTCAGAAGTCGGAGGTCAGAGGTCAGAAGTCAGAGGTCAGAGGTCAGAGGTCAGAAGTCAGAAGTCAGAAGTCAGAAGTCAGAAGTCAGAAGTCAGAGGTCAGAGGTCAGAGGTCAGAGGTCAGAGGTCAACAGTCTGACTTCTGACCTCTGACCTCTGACCTCTGACTTCTGACCTCTGACTTCTGACCTCTGACTTCTGACCTCTGGCTTCTGCCTTCTGTCGCGTTCCGAATTGCGCGCAATACTTCGCCGCGAATCAATCCGCTGAAAGGAGCTATGACCGACCAGTACAAACGAAATACCCATCGGCCTCCATCGTCCAGGCAGCGGACCCGCGTCTCCGTTGCGAGGCGAGTTGCGTCCACGCCCTCTTCAACAAGAGAGAAGTTCCATACCGCTTTTGCGTAACCTGCCTGTTCGAAGGCCTTGAACTCCTCCGCGCTGCTCAATCTGCAAGTTCCGCCGGCTGCCGTCCAGAATTTCCCGACCAGTCCCAGCGCGATTTCGTTCGGGGGGTTCTCGCCCAACAACACAAACCCATTTTTCAGCAGGCTCTCGAAATCGATCCGAGATTCACGATGGCGACCTTTACGTGAAAGCAAATCAGGCAAAGAGCGCAATCTCAAAAGCACGCGGACAATAAATGAAGTTCCAAGATCGGTCCTGCGAAGCGAGTCATAAACTCTCGCAATCGAGGCACGAATCCTGATCTCGTGGTATTCGCTCACGTCGTAGATAGGCATGAACTCATCGATCAAACGATGAGCATCCGGCGGGAGATTGATTCGAGGTTTTATCAAAAGCCCGAGTCCGGAAGAACGATCGACGCCTTCCTGGCGCGCTTGATGGCGTCGAGGTGAGGAAAGAGGATTCCAGGTTTTTTCATCGCGGCGTGATTTTACCACGAGGAGAAGAAACTGCGGAGGCGGCCCAAGATTTTCAAATCGCTAACGTTTCCAGCCCGTGCTCTGGCTTGAGCGCCTCCGCCATTGTATGAACGGTTAAGCCCGCAAGGTTTGCCAACTTTTTTATTGGGGCTGGCCCAGTGACGGAAGGTTGGACTACAGGAGCTTCAATTTGAGAGAGCGGGAGAATCAGGGTCGCGAGCGTTCAGAGTACCGACTTTAGTCGGGCAGTGCCTTGTGACTCCAATGCCTCGGTGTTGTGCTGCACTGCCCGACTAAAGTCGGTACTCTGAACGCCCGCTGCTTAGTAATAAGACGTCTACCTGCCCTCAGCCTTCGTATTCGCTGATCCTAGCCAGGCCGTATACCAGAGATTCGCCAACATCTGCGAGCCTGCGGCCAGGCGCTCGGCCACGAATTTCTTCGACGCGGGGTTTCGGTTGCTTGCTACCCATCGGTCCGCTTTTTCTAATCTATAGAGTTCCGACGTGTGATTGCACGAATCAATCAGATACTTCACGATATCGGCGAACGGATCCTGAAGTCTGGTTGCCGTCTTCACAAGACCGGTGAAGTCCTCGGGCTTGATGTTCGCCTTCACGTACTCGCTCTCGAACCTACCGTGCAGCCCCTCGCGTGTGAAAAGTTGGGGATTGGAACTTGTCGTCCAACCGTTGAAGTGTATCGACGTGTGAAGCGGCTGGGAGCCATCGGCGACGTAATGCCCCAGCACGCCCGCATAGTAGACGATATTCTGCTCGATCTGATCGCGCTCAGCTTCGTGCTGCGGCTCGCGCCACATGCGAAACAACACCTCGACCTTTTGAAAGCCCTCGAGTATCGAATAAGGCAGATAGCCGATGTCCTTAGGGTCCTTGCCCTGGGCCCGCAGCCAGTCTGCATACAGGTAACGGTCGTTTGGAAGCGCTTCGAAGTTCTCGGGTTTGTCCATGTCGATGAAGTGATCGGGACCGTTCACCTCGCCAAGCGCCTTGAACAGCTCCTTACCGTCGCGCCACCGATCCGGCTCCGGCCCCAGAAAGGCGAGACGCACGCCAGCCTTGCGAAAGAACGCAGGCATATCTTCGGGCAGATGCTCGGCGGCTACACGATTGGTAAACCGATGACCGTCCTCGCCCCAGGCGCCTGCCAGGGGAGACATAATAAAGACAAGACACACAGCCAGACTAAATAAAACTCCAAAGCGTTTGAAGTAATGCATTGCGATCCTCACAGACTTGACTTGAATAGCAGATAAACAATACGCGGGCAGGTCGAGGGGATTCAAGTTGCCCGTCCGACAAACTTTTCAGTTTGTCGGAGCGGCCGATCATATCGACAAACTGAAGTTTGTCGGACCCTCACTCTTCATCGTGTTCGTGGCCGTCGTAGTGCATCACCACCGGTTCTTCGTCGACCTGCGTTTCGAGATGTACATCACGTCCCCACAGCTTATGGACGTGCTCGAGAGTGCGGCGGGCATACTTCATGTCCAGCTCGACGCCCTCGTACCGGTGCATCAGATACAGTTCGCGATTGCCGTCATAGTCACCATCCACGACTTCGATGTAGGGAAATCCAAAGTTGGTCATGTTCGCTACAAGCTGGTCGCGCACACGCTCCCATTTCTTTTCGGTGACCGTCCAGTCCTCCTCATCCACAAGCTGGTAGACAAACAGATCAAGCTCTTCGCACAGTTCTTCGGTGAGGTAGTTGCGCAGGAAAGAAATATCGTTATCGAGCTCACGAACCTCGAACATCTTGTCCCGGCCTTCGTCGCCGCGCCTTCCGAACTTTTCGCGTTCTTCCTTAGTCGGATTGTCCCAGCGCTTCTCGATGTCTTCGAAGATCTTGTAGCCGAGATAGTAAGGATTGAGCTGGCCTTTGTGCGGCGACACGACGTCGGCATGAAGCTCGGCGAACTCGAGATGCTCACTCGTTGGAAGATCCATCTCCCGCATGATTCGCGAATGCCATATGCTCGCCCATCCTTCGTTCATGATCTTCGTTTGGAGCTGCGGTATGAAATATTCCATCTCTTCGTGGAGCATTGCCATGATATCGCGCTGCCACGGCTCGAGCGAAGGCGAGTTCTTCATCAGGAAGTAGACCAGGTCCTTCTCGGGAAGAGCGAGCCGCTGTTTCTGTTTCCGGTCGTCCGGTTGATCGCTTCCTTCGCTGTGTTCGCCGCGCTCCTCCGCCGAGAACAAATCATCGTAACGGCCTTCGCGCCGGCGCGGGTTCTTTTCCTCTTCCTTGTCCGGGTCCTCGTGAGGCTTTCTGATGAAGAAATTCGGATCGATGTGCTCCTCTATCGAAAGCACCGCGTCGAGAAACTCTTCCACGACTTTCCGCCCGTATTTGAACTCGTAGTCGCCCATTCGGCGAGCGTGCAGAGCGGCTTCGTCGACCATTCGCCTGTTGGTCTTCGAGAAATAGACGTTGTTCTTGAAAAAGTCTATGTGACCGAGCACGTGCGCGATCACCAGTTTGTTTTGAGTCGGAGAGTTTGTCTCGAGAAGAAAGGCGTACGAAGGATTCGAGTTGATGACGACTTCGTAAATCTTCGAAAGCCCGAAGTCGTACATCATCTTCATTCGGTGATAGGCCTTACCGAAAGTCCAATGAGAGTACCGCCCAGGCAGCGCATAAGACCCGACCTCGTACATCACGGACGCGGGCACGATCTCGAAGCGCACCGGAAACGGGTCGAGCCCGAACCTGGTCGTTGCGATCTCCCAGATCTGCTCGACTGCCTGTTCCAGTTCCTGTACTTCGCGATCAACCATGGTTTCAGTCCTGGGAGCGCAGGGATCCTTGCCTGCCTGGCGTGTACTTGCCTGGAACGCAGCAGGCAAGGATGCCTGCGCTCCCAGGACCTCACGCCCCCTCTCCGCGCTTGCCGAAAAATTCCTTCAATGCCGGATAGACTTCCTCTTTGTCATCTATCCGCACGCCGACAAATCGGTCCTGACTCTTCAGCCTGTCTTTGAAGATTGAAAGCAACGCCCCCGACGACCGCCGATAGCTCGAGGCGCCCTCTTCGCCGATTTCACCGTAGCCAAAGAGGTTGCAGGCCGAGATGAGCTCGTCGGCGAGTTTCACCGCTTCGTCGTTGTCCGAGTAGTAATTATCACCATCCGAGAAATGAAAAGGATAGATGTTCCAATCGTGCGGCGGAAAACGCTCGGCTATCACGTCCAACGCCAGCCGATAAGCCGACGACACCACCGTGCCACCCGACTCACCCTGGGTGAAGAATTGACCCTCGGACACTTCCTTGGCCTCGGTGTGATGACTGATAAAAACAATCTGGACGTTGTCGTATTTGGTCTTGAGGAACCGCACCATCCAGAAATAGAACGAGCGCGCAATATATTTCTTGAACTCTCCCATCGAGCCGCTCACGTCCATCATCGCGATGACTACCGCGTTCGACTCATAAGTCATCTGCTCTTCCCAGGTCTTGTAGCGAAGGTCTTCCTTCTTGAAGCGGCCGATACGTGCTTCGCCGGTCTCGCGAGCCTGCCTTTTCAGGTTCTCGAGTATGCTTCGCCGCTTGTCGAGATTTGCCAGGACGCCCGCGCGCCGAATCTCAGTGAACTTTGTGGTCTTTGAAGGAACCGCGTGTTTGGCTTTCTCTTCGAGGTAGGGCAAGTGCAGGTCTTCGAAAATCAGCTTTGCGATTTCGTCTATGTCGACTTCGGCTTCGTAGTATTCCTGTCCGGGCTGGTCGCCGGCGCCCTGACCGCCGCCGGGCCCCGCTCCCGGGACTCCTTCGTGCCCGATTACGTCACCAACTTTGGAATCGCCGTCGCCGGTGCCGACGTGCTTCTTCTTGCGATAGTCGAAACGAAACTTGTATTCATCGAGCGAGCGAATTGGAACTTTGACTACGCGTTTGCCGTCCGAGAGGATGATGGATTCGTTGGAGACGATCGACCCAAGGTTCTTCTTGATCGCGTCACGCACTCGCTCCTTGTGGCGATCCTGATCGATCTGACCTTTGCGTTGAAGCGACCAATCGTTTCGTTGAACAGACATAACGGCGATTTACTCCACGAGGTAGATTCGACCTTCGCGGTAGTCGATCATCATCCGACAGCCGACGAACGCGTTGATGCCGAGGATGACCTCGATTGGCAGTCCAATTCTAGTCACGTTGTGAACGACGGCTTTGCACGGAGCTAGTTCGGTATTTCCAAATCCAACGCGTGGAAGATCAACAAGGTTTAGCGACAAGCGCCCCCCTGCAAGCGCCAGGATGTCCATGTTGCCGACCTTCGGTAAGCCGAGACGCAATGATGTGTTTGGCGCAACAAAACTCACTTCAGCGCCTGTGTCGATGAGAGCGCGAAAAACACCTTGGGCTATTCTTACGCTAACAACAGGAGCGCGCTTTGGGTCGAACTGTAGCCAGTTTCTCGACATCAACCTACAAAAGCGGGTTGAGGCTCGGTATAGACGCCTCTGGTCTCAAGCGTTTCGATGCCACGTTCATCGTAGCTTCTCCCTATGTCGACGAGTTCCATTGGATCGACAGCGGTAGCGATCAGCTTGCCTTCGTAAACCTCCCACTGATCTGCGCGAGTCACTTCAATGAGCATCCAGAGGTCGGGATTCAGCGCCTCCCATTCCCCTATTGGTCTACTCTGCTCGGCGTTCACAATTCGCAATGTACGAGTGTACTCTTCCATATCCGTCCTGCCCGATGAGACTCTTCGCAACCTTCTCGGATTGTTTGTTCTCCGCTTACCGTGACAGCAGCGTGCCCACGTACGTCAGCAGCTCATTAGCGCACACCGTGCAGTAGCCGTTCTGCGAAACCAGGCGGTCTATCACTTCGTTGATGCGACGCAACTGATCGGCATCGGGCGTCTTAGTCGAAGTCGTAATCTTCACCACGTCTTTCAGGTCAGAGAAAATCTTCTTCTCGATCGCTTCCTTCAGGCGTTCGTGCGACTTGTATTCGAACGGCTTGCCCTTTCGCGCGTGACTGGAGATGCGAATCAGGATCTCCTGCCGGAAAGTGTTCTTCGCGTTTTCGCTGACCCCGATCTGCTCTTCGATCGAGCGCATGAGCTTCTCATCGGGCTCGATCTCTTCCTCGGTGATCGCATCCTTGAGCTTCTCCTTGTTGCAATAGGCTTCGACGTTGTCGAGGTAGTTGTCGCAGATCGTCTTGGCCATCTCCTCGAACGAATAGACGAACGCCCGTTGAACTTCATTCTTCGCAAGATCGTCATATTCGCGCCGCGCAACCGAAACAAGATTGAGATATCGATCACGCTGGTCGGCGGAGATTCCCGAGTGCTGTTCGAAGCCGTCCTTGACCGCGCGCAGTGCGTCGATCGGGTTGATGCAGGTTATGTTGTCCTTAACAAGCGCGCCCGAAAGCCGGTTAATTATGTAGCGCGGGCTGATGCCGTCCATCCCCTCGCGAACCGTTTCTTCCTGCAGCTCGCGCACGTCCTTCGACTTGAAGCCTTCGACGTCTTCGCCGTCGTAAAGCTTCATCTTCTTCACGATGTCGATGTTCGCTTTCTTCGGTTCTTCCAACCTCGTCATGACCGCAAACATCGCCGCGATCTTGAGCGCATTCGGCGCGATGTGGATATTTCGAAGGGCATCCGACTGATTCAACAACTTGTCGTAGATGCGTTCCTCTTGCGAGACCTTCAGATTATAAGGAACGCGAATCATGATGATCCGGTCCTGCAACGCTTCGCTCTTGCGATTCGCCACGAACGCCGCGTACTCATTCTCATTGGTGTGAGAGATGATCGATTCATCGGCGTAGATCAGCGCGAAACGGCCGGTCTTGATGTTTTGTTCCTGGCTCAACGTAAGCAGGCTGTAGAGAAACTTCTCATCGACCTTCAACATCTCGACGAATTCCATCAGCCCGCGATTTGCGATGTTCAACTCGCCGTCGAACCTGTAAGCCCGAGGATCCGATTCGACACCCACTTCACCGATGGTCGAGAGATCGATCGAACCGGTCAGCTCGGTGATGTCCTGAGACTTCGGATCCGAGGGAGCGAACGTCCCGATTCCAATTCGGTCTTTCTCCGAGAAGACGATGCGATGGACTAACACGTCCTCGTGACGTCCGCGGTAGACGTGTTCGAGGTTGTAGCGGCATTGAGGGCACAGCTCGCCTTCGATGTAGATTCCATAATGTTTTTCGATCTCAGGTCGAAGCTCAGGTGGAATC
This sequence comes from Blastocatellia bacterium, assembly GCA_035607285.1. Classification (GTDB taxonomy): domain Bacteria; phylum Acidobacteriota; class Blastocatellia; order UBA7656; family UBA7656; genus Onstottus_A. The sequence continues at coordinate 18,274 of DATNBZ010000304.1, forward strand.
AAGTGAAGCGGTTCTTCGTGCATCGGGCAGTCTTTGATCGCGTAGACCGCGCCATCCGGGGTTCGAGACCATTTCTCGAGTCCCCGTTTGAGCATCGTCACAATCGTAGACTTGCCGCCGCCAACCGGCCCCATCAACAGCAGAATTCTCTTGCGCACTTCCAGGCGCTGGCCGGCCGATTTGAAGTACTCGACGATCTTTGATATCGGCCGCTCGATCCCGAACAACTCATCGCTGAAAAACTGGTATTTTACGATTTCGTCTCTCGAGCCCTCGTTGATCTTTTCCATGCCTGAGGCGAGAACCATGTCGCAGACACGCGCGTGCGAGAGCTTGGATATATTTGGATTCTGAGTAACCAGTTCGAAGTAGTCTCTGAATGTGCCCTCCCAGGCCAACCGCTCGCGGTCACGGCGATGAGTCTCGAGGAGGTCGCTCAGGTTCATCTTATTCTCTTCCATGTCTACCTCCGAATCGAATCAAATTAGTGACCAGTGAGGCACCCGCAGGGTGCGCTCACAGCGTCCGCGTACATTTGGTTGTGCTCCGAAACCGCTCCTGCTGAGGGGCAACCGGTTAACGGCTTCTGCGGATTATTCAATGCGAGAGTGAGGGCGACACTCAGTCTGCGCCCCGCTGGGCGCTTAGTCGGTCGTAATAAACCGGCGGTTCGTGGTTCGACTGGATGCACGCTCAACCTCGATGAATCAAAGCGAAGCAACTCCAAAAACAAGCCTGAACTCAACGATCTGCCATCAGTCTTAAACGTCTGGCAGGATTATAGCACAGGTTTGCAAGCCACTAAGCTAAAGCCTCTCTAACTGGTGGCGCGTCAGCTTGAAGTTCAGAGTTCAAGCTTTAGCTTGCCGGTTTTCAAAAGCTCAAGAGCAAGCTAAAGCTTGAACTCTAAACCTCAAACTGACCCACTACGCAATCGGCAGATTCACGTAGCTTCTGCGTCAAGAACGATCCGCGGGCTTACTACCTGCATACCAGGATCGTAATAGCCCACCGCGACAAGCCCGCCTTCTCTGTCGCACAACTTTACGGGCAGTCTCTGCTGCTCCAGCGGCGGCGTTTCAGCTTGCGAGAGCTGAAAGGAACGACCGCTCGAGACCCGTTTGATACGGTCCTCATCAAGCACTACCGTCCGAAGATGCGAGAGCATCTCTCCCGGGCTTATCAACAACGCACACGCATCCTCGCGCGACATCGCTTCCATTTCATTCAACGTGCGCGACTCCGCGATGCCAAAGTGCCCAACCGCCGTTCGTCGAAGCTCGGTAAGGTGCGCGCCAATTCCGAGTCTTTCACCGATGTCGTTCGCAAGCGTTCTCACATAAGTCCCCGACGAACAGCGCACTCGCAGCTTGAAGTCTCGTGTGCCGTCGTCATTCATTGTCAATCTCGCTCCGCCATCTTCGATCAGCTCCGCGCGGTGAACGACTATGTTCACCGGCTCGCGAGTTACTTCCCGTCCTTCGCGTGCCGCTTTGTA
>DATNBZ010000275.1:0-6517 GCA_035607285.1 Blastocatellia bacterium
AGGCGAGCTACTCACCGAGCCGGAGGCGCCAGAAGCCTACCTCGGTGAGCTTGCGCGTTCGTCTGACTTGATTATCCGTGGCAGAGTTACCAAGCGGGCCTCACAAATTACTGAAGACGATAGCTTCCTTTTTACGGATTACGACGTGATCATAATCGAGGTATTTAAGAACAACGCCGGCGCTCCGATTGACGCGGGTAAAACGATCGTCGTTACCCGTCCAGGCGGTAAAGTATTAGTTAATGGTGTAATAGTAAAAGCGACTGATAGCGCCTACGCAGCGTTACCCATTAACACGAACGATGTCGTAGTCTTTTCGAGAGATGTTTAATGCGGCTTCAGCGCAAATCAGTGATGTCATTCCAATGGTTATGCCAATTTGGAGGGCGAAATGTCAAAATCGTTTATGACGGGTTTTGTAGTTAGCGGAATGCTTGCGATAGTTGTCGGTTTTGGTGCGGCATCCTGGCAGCAAAAAGACAACCAGCTAGATCGTTACCAGAAAGAGTTGGTAGACGCCACTCCAGATGAAGTCACGGAAGCGGCAAGGCAAAACCCCAATCGCAGTGCCTTCAATGGTTTCCGATCTGACGCAAGTGAGCAGACAATCAGTGAACTCGTGACACCATATCGAGGGCAAAGAATTGTCCTTGGACTTAACGTCATGACTAGGAGAATGACAGAATTCAATGGCTCAGAGACAGCCGAGAGTTATGTCGGCGAATTCTCTCGACAGTCAGACGTCGTGATTCGAGGACAAGTTGCGAGCAAGATCTCACAGGTTACTGAGGATGGGAAATTTGTCTTTACAGTCTATTCGGTATCAGTCATGGAAATCTTTAAGAATCGTGAGATGGAGCCGGTTAGCACGGGTTCAATTATTGGAGTAACGTGCCCCGGCGGAAAGGTATTGATTGATAGCGTAATCGTAAAAGCCGGGGGTAACAGCATAGCGACATTGCCGCCCAACAGAGAGCTAGTACTATTCTTGAAGTTTGACCCCGCTAGTCAAGAATACAAACTTACGCGCTACAACGGAGCCTTTGAGATTGAGGGTGAATCAGTTAAATCCCTTGCCGGACGCTTTCCGCCCAATTTACTTGGAACGAAGGGATCGTTCCTAAGCACGACTCGGCGAGTATCTAAGCAATGAGACTAAGCTAAAGGAACGTGTTATGAACTCAGCAAAACCATTCAGCGTCCCCAGATTCCTCTGTGGTGCTTTTTGCGGTGTACTCAGCAGTTGGCTCTTGATCATTAGTGGGATATCTGGAGCGGTCACCCTAGCAGGTTGCCCGCCTATTGAGAGTTTCGCCGGCTGGGCACCGAATTCTTTTATAGATTATAGAACATCAACTTTTACTTCTGCGGAGATTAGTCAGATTGACACTGGTATGGGAAATTGGACTACTCATAACAATGTCGCGTTCGGCTACAACTGTTCCGGTGTTGGATTTATTCGAGTAGCGCCGGCCCATATCTAATAACCTCAAATACGGGACACCACGCAACGTTTAACGACGCAATCGCCGTCACCAGTGTTACAACAACGGGCAATGTCGTTACTTCCGCCACAACGACCTTTTTCTGGGGAGCAACAGGCTCCGGGTGGAACCGAAATGGATCGAGTGATTATTACAGGTGCATTCTCAGTACCACGCTTCACGAATGCGGGCACACGATGGGTCTTGATGATTCGTCGCTCCCTGAGGTAGCAGGACAAACTGTGATGAATGGCACATCGGGAACAAATGACAGCGATCACGATGGGGCGACATCAGTCCAGGCGTGTGACGATAATGCCGTCGACAGTATCCTGCAATACGCCCAGAACTGCGGCATTGCGGGCGGCGGCGGGGATCTTCCGTGCATCGATTACTGGCAGGGGGATAGCTACTGTGGACAAGCGGCGAACTTTACTAACTACCCAGGCAACGGATGCTCGTCACAGTACTATTTTGACGGGCAAGACTGCTGCTGCGGCAATGGTGGCTCCCCAATCCTGATTGATATCAGAGGGAATGGTTTCGAACTTTCCAACGTTGCGTCAGGAGTGAGTTTTGATATTAACCACGATGGCATTCCAGATCATCTATCCTGGACGACGGCCGACTCTGATGACGCCTGGCTGGCTCTCGATCGAAACCGGAACGGAATGATAGATGACGGCGGCGAGTTGTTCGGCAACTTCACGGCACAGCCGCCCTCACAATACCGTAACGGATTCATTGCCCTGGCTGAATATGATAAGCCGGACAATGGGGGGAATGGAGATAGAAGGATAAGCAGCCAGGATGCGATCTTCTCATCTCTGCGCCTGTGGCAAGATGTAAATCATAACGGCGTCTCAGAACCGAGTGAACTTCACACGCTTCCATCGTTGGGCGTTTTCTCGATTGACCTGGACTATCGAACTTCGAAACGCGTCGACGAGAATGGGAATGCTTTTCGATATCGCTCTAAGGTCCGTGATGAACACGGTGCGCAAGTTGGGAGATGGGCTTGGGATGTTTTCTTAGTCATCGGTCACTAACCTGAGAATCTGAGCATCGGCAAACCGCACCGACTATTCCCTCTCAACGCCTTAAAACATTGCGCGGACAGCTCTACCTTGACGGTCGAAATGACGCGAGCATTTTCATGTAGTTGGCTCGTTCAAAGGCGGCGGTTTCGACTACGTTCTTCTGGCTCATGCTTCCGATCATCTGCCTCACCGAGCTGTATTCGTGCTCTTCCATCCAGCGTTTCATATCGTCCAGCACTTCACCTATGCGGTTTATTCCATTCTCCAAAAGCTCGGAGGCCATCATCGTCACCTTCGCGCCGGCCATCAGTCCCTTAAGCGCATCAAGGTGGGTGTGAACTCCGCTCGTAAGCGCAAAGTCCACATCGACACGCCCATACAGCAACGCTATCCAACACAGTGGCAGCCGCAGCTCATGTGAATTGCTCAGCACAAGCCGCGAAACGACCTCCAGTTTCTCGAGATCGAAATCCGGTTGATAGAAGCGATTGAACAAGACCAACCCGTCAACGCCACCGTCGGCCAGCCGCTGCGCCATGTTGGCCGTCGAGCTGAAGTAAGGACTCAGTTTCATTGCGACCGGTATCTGTATGGCTTCCTTAACGTCGTGAAGAATGTCGGTGTAGATGTATTCAACTTCGGCGCCCATCAAATACGTGCTCGTCGGAATGTAATAGACGTTCAGCTCCAACGCGTCCGAGCCGGCTTCTTCGATGCGCCGGGCGTAGTCGATCCATCCGCCGGTGGATGTTCCGTTGAGACTGCCAATAATGGGAATGTTCGTCGCTTCTTTTGCTTTTCGTATCAGCTCGAGATACTCGTCCGGGCCGATGTTGTAGCAATTCATCTCGGGGAAATAGTTGAGCGACTCAGCATAACTGTCGGTGCCGTGACTCAGATAATAATCCAGGTAAAAACTCTCGGTTGTGATCTGTTCCTCGAACAGCGAATACATAACGACGGCTGAAGCTCCGGCGTCCTCGAGCTGCTTGATGCTGTCAACGCTGTGGGATAAAGGCGACGCCGAGGGAACGATGGGATTCTTGAGCGTCAGCCCCAGATAGTCGGTTTGCATGTCCATAGGAAGTCTCCTTTAAGCGGCGCAAAGAATGGCACGCGGCAATTTGCAAAATGAAAGTCTTTCTTTACGGTGGGCAGAATTGCAAATTGCAAATTGCAAAATGAAAATTGCAAATTTTCCCGCTCACGCCGCACCCGGTTTGCAATTTGCAATTTGCATTTTGCAATGCTCCTTTTCTTCGTTCGTAGTCCGGCCTTCAGGCGGAAGTTCGTATTCGCCCATCAGGGGTGCTCCGATCAGTACGAACTTCCGCCGAAAGGCCGGACTACGAACCTCATTCGTCATGAAGCTCCGAGAGCTGCTTATAATACTTCCAGCGCTCGTTCACTCCTTCTTGCGCCAGACCGAGCAGGTGTTTGGCGGCTGCAGGATCGCTCTGCTGAAGAATGCGATAGCGACCCTCGGTATAGATGTAATCCTTGAGCGCCAGGCCCGGCTCTTTCGAGTCCAACTGGAATCCGTTCTTTCCCTTTGTCGCGAGCATCGGATCGTATCGATAGAGCGGCCAGTAGCCTGAGTCTACGGCCATCTTCTGCTGATTCATCCCTTTTGACATATCGATTCCATGCGCGATGCAGTGGCTGTAGGCGATGATCAACGAAGGTCCGTCGTGCGCTTCAGCTTCGATAAAAGTCTTCAGCGTGTGAGCGTCGTTTGCGCCCATTGCTACCTGCGCAACATAGACGTTGCCGTAGCGAATGGCCATCAAACCGAGGTCCTTTTTCATCGTAGCCTTCCCACCAGCCGCGTACTTGGCGACCGCGCCCATCGGCGTAGACTTTGAAGCCTGGCCTCCGGTGTTTGAATAGACCTCGGTGTCCAGCACCAGCACATTAACGTTCTGGCCGCTCGCCAGCACGTGATCCAATCCACCGTAACCGATATCGTAGGCCCACCCGTCGCCGCCGATTATCCAGACGCTCTTATCGATCAGCGCTTCGCAAACGCTCAACAAGTCGCGAGCCTCGGGTTCATGCATGTCGCGAAGCTTTGCCTTGAGCGCGGCCACACACTCGCGCTGGATGTTGATGCCTTCGTCTGTCGATTGGTCAGTGCCAAGCAGGCACTCGGTCAGCGGTCCGCCCACCAGCGGGTGAAGACGTTCTATCAGTTGCCGGGCATACGCGTTCTGTTGATCGAGCGCCATTCGCATTCCGAGCCCGAACTCGGCGTTGTCCTCGAACAGTGAGTTGCTCCAGGCAGGTCCCCGGCCTTCACTGTTGATGGTATACGGCGTCGTCGGCAGGTTCCCGCCGTAAATGCTCGAGCAGCCGGTCGCGTTCGCGATTATCGCGCGGTCCCCGAAGAGTTGCGTGACCAGCTTGATATATGGCGTTTCGCCGCAGCCCGAACAAGCGCCCGAAAACTCAAAGAGCGGCTGCAGAAGTTGAACGTTTTTCACCGTGTTGTATCGCAAGCCTCCATTGTGCGGCTTGTCGGGCAGCGTCAAGAAGTAATCCCAGTTCGCGCGTTCGCTTTCGCGAAGAGGCTGCTGAGGGCTCATGTTGAGCGCCTTCCGTGACACGTTGCTCTTGTCCTTGGCCGGGCACACTTCGACGCAGAGGCGGCATCCTGTGCAGTCTTCCACCGCTACCTGGATCGTGTAGGCGTGACCTGAAAGCTCGCGCCACTTCGCGGGCATCCGCTTGAAGCCGTCGGGAGCGTCGCTCAGCAGCGATTCATCAACCACCTTCGCGCGAATCGTTGAATGCGGACACACGAACATGCACTTGCCGCATTGTATGCAGAGGTCGGTTTCCCACACCGGCACGTCCAGCGCGATGTTGCGCTTTTCCCACTGTGCGGTCCCGACGGGATAGGTTCCGTCTACCGGGAAAGCGCTCACCGGGAGACTGTCGCCCTGGCCCGCGATGATTGACGCGGTAACTTCCCGCACAAACTGAGGGGCCCTTGATGGAACGATGGGTGACAGCTCAAAAGAGCTTGTGACGGTTGCCGGGACGTTGACTTCGTGCAGGTGCTCGATTGACGCATCGACCGCTTTGTAGTTCTGCTTTACTACAGCCTCGCCGCGGTTGCCGTAGGTTTTCTTGATCGAATCCTTGATCTTTTGAATGGCTTCGTCGCGCGCGAGCACGCCGCTGATGGCGAAGAAGCACGTCTGCATAATTGTGTTTATGCGAACGCCCATTCCCGTTTGCCTCGCGACGTCGTAGGCATTGATGACATAGAACTTGATCTGCCTATCGATGATCTGGCGCTGTACGGACCGCGGCAGATGGTCCCACACCTCCTCCGCCGAGTAGGGGCTGTTGAGCAGGAAGGTCGCGCGTGGCTCGGCTACGCCGAGCGCATCGTAGCGCTCGAGGAAGTTGAACTGATGTACTGCAACGAAGTTCGCGCGCGCGATCAGGTAAGCGCTTTGAATCGGCTTCGGACCGAAGCGCAGATGAGAAACCGTTACGGCGCCGGCCTTCTTTGAATCATACACAAAGTAGCCCTGCGCGTAGTTGGGCGTTTGCTCGCCGATGATCTTGATCGAATTCTTGTTCGCGCTCACCGTTCCATCCGAGCCCAGGCCCCAGAACACGGCGCGCACTTCACCGTCAGGCTCGGTGGTGAAGCTCGGATCGTAGGACAGGCTACTGAAGCTGACATCGTCCAGTATGCCTACGCTGAACTTGTTCTTCGGCTCGGGTTTCCGGAGTTCGTCGAAGACGCCCTTGACCATCGCCGGCGTAAACTCTTTCGAGGCGAGACCGTATCGGCCGCCGATGACTCGAGGCATTTGCGAGAACCTGGCCCCGCCGGACATCGCACTTTCGGCGATCGCAGTGACGACGTCCTGGTACAACGGCTCGCCGGCCGAGCCCGGCTCTTTTGTGCGATCGAGCACCGCGATCCTGCGGCAGCTTTCAGGCAAAGCGGCCAGCAAGTGCTTTGCTGAAAAC
>DATNBZ010000009.1:0-39623 GCA_035607285.1 Blastocatellia bacterium
CAATTCAGCAGGATCAAATATTCCTACCAAGCCAACTCTTTCTTCGAACGTCAATGTTAATACAAACTCAAAAGTGTTGGCTAAGCAGAAGGCTGCTGACGCACAAGGTCTCAGGTTCCAGTTAGAGGGGCTGTACCGAGATTTAATGGCAACCGCGAATCCTCATCTGAACTTTATTACTTCAAAAACCACAAAAGTGAAGGGCGGTTATGCTATCTGGGCGATTCATACCTATTTCAATGAGTACAGTTTTAAGATAGGCAGTGATGCCCAAATTACTTCCGCTTGGATTGGTGCCAATTGGAGCAGCCTACATGATGCGAACATAGTGCAAGTCGGCCTCAAGAGCGATGATGGCTATGAAGGTTCGTGCTGGTTGAAAGTCAACTAGACTCCGAAGGGTTCAACATGAGCGTACCGCAGATTCGAGAACTCAGAGCAATGTCCGATGAAGAGATAATCGCCGCCCACGATAAGAAAGCTGTTAATACTGAGGCGAGCGTTAGCTATTATCTAGAAGAGCTTGCGCGACGGGATCAGTCAGGAAAGACTCAGGCTATGCTGACGTATACGCGCTCCATTAAAGGTATGACCGTAGTTATTACGGCGGCGACTATTGCGAACTTGCTCATTGCGTGTCTGTTAGTTTACATGTCACGGAAATAGGTCCTGTATTAGGGAGGTTCGGTAAATGAAAATGGTTCTTCTGATAATTGGTCCGTCCTCGAACGAGAAGGTTGATTGGGATGAGACCTTTCGATTCTATACAAACAGCCCAATACAAGAAATCTTAGAGGGATCAAAGTCAGCCATTCAAGTAGCGCTAAACACCTGGCTGATAGACATAGAGCAGGGTCTTGCAGAACTCGCACAAGTCGTAAACGCCTGCCGTGAATCGCGTATCCCTTATCTTGTATTTTACGACTTACACCAGAACGGAAATACCACGGATGTTTTGTTTTCATCTACATCCTCAACTAGGGCGGGAATAGAAACCTTCTTACAAAACCAGAATCAGCGAGAAGCCGGGCTGAATTAAATCTTTTTGAGACAAACGAACTATTTATGAGACAGACGCGGTTTCTGAGACAAAGCCATCTGATACATAACGTTCATTATCAGACGCACTCAATAGGAGTGGTCTCTTGCGGACTGCTTGTTTTGCCTTTTCGACATCCGGTCTTCTCTGTTTAAGGATGCTCCGATATTCTGGGAGTGTTGGGCTTACGCGTAGATCGGTGCGGATATGCCCAGATCGGCCCTCGCTTACAGTGCGCTGCTCAGTCGAGATCCTGAATCGTGATGTTGACGCGAACCTCGCCGTAGGCTGTGTTGATCGGCGCGACAAGAGTCTCGAAGCTTTGATCGTAGCTCACCAGGTTGGCGCCTGTTATCACTGTCGGTGGGCTCATTGTCAGCCTTGTGCCGCCGTCATTGATCTGCGATATGGCGCGGCCGATCGCCATCGATGCCAACTCGGCTATTGAACTCCGGACCAACGGCGTCAATCCCGGCGACGGTTCTCCCAGCATGTGTCCCGCGAGTTGGACCGCCGTGAACGTGTCCATGTCGAAGATCACCCGCCCCTGGGCCTCTCCTGCGAGGCCTATGACCGCCATCACTTCGCGACCTGCTACCGGGCTCGGTTTCATCGTTATCGACGGGACGTCGGCAGTCGGACCTATAAGCTCCTTGAAGAGCATGGTGGTCGAATCGACAAATATTTTAACAAAGTCTAGTCGCATATCGTCTCCGCTGGTGAGGCGGCAGCAGGCGCAAGAACGCTCTCGATTGCTCGCCTGAGTTCTTCCGTTGTCACTGGCTTGGGGATGAACCATTTTGCGCCTGCCGCCATCGCTTGAGCGATCTTTTCCTTATGGCTCACGGAGCTGATCATGATTACTCTTGCGGAGGGATCGGCGTCGCAGATTCTCTGCACTGTTTCGACGCCTTCCATCCCGGGCATCACGATGTCCATCAGCACGATGTCCGGCTTGAGGCGTCCGTACTCCCGAATGGCCTCGTTGCCATTGGCGGCTTCGCATGCGATTACGCCTTCGAACGAGTCCATCATTCGCCTGAGATGAAAGCGCATGAACGCCGAGTCGTCGACGATCAGGCAAGTCAGCGGCGCGTTCGTGATCGCCATTACATCATCAGCTAAATACATATCTATTCTCCACCTCAGGAAGCCTCCCGACCTTGCGCAACAGGTACGAAGGCATCTCGGCTAGCGGCAAAACCTTGTCCGCGTAACCCTTTTCGATTGCGACGCGCGGCATACCGTACACCGCACTGCTGTCCTTGTCCTGCGCGATCGTGTGGCCCCCGGCAGCCTTGATCTCTCCCAGACCCGCGGCCCCGTCGCCCCCCATTCCAGTCATAATCAGGGCTGTAGCTTGCGACCCAAACTCCTCGGCGACTGAACGAAACAGGACATCTACCGATGGTCTGTGACCGTTCACCAGCGCTCCTCCCTCGAGCAGGACTTCGCAGCCGTGAGGAGTCTTACGAGCTTTGATGTGGAGGCTTCCCGGAGCGATGAGGACCTGGCCAGGCAAAGCCAGATCGCCCGGCTCTGCTTCCTTGACGGACAGCTCGCAGATTTCGTTAAGCCAATGCGCCAGCATTGCTGTAAAACTTTCCGGCATATGCTGCACGATCACGATTCCCGCATCGATATCGGCCGGAATCCGAGGCAAAAGATATCGCAAAGCGTTTGGTCCGCCGGAAGACGCGCCGATTGCGATAATGCGGCCGGATCCGGTTCCCTGCCCTCCGGTCTTTACGATCTTTCCGGCCGGCGCGGCCGAGACCGGACCGCTGAGTAGTGACATGTTCGCTCGGGCTGCTGCCTTTACTTTTGAGATCAACTCATTGGCCATTTCCGCGAGATTTGCAGTTCCGGTAGGCTTGCATACAAAGTCAACCGCTCCCTTTTCAAGCGCCTGCATCGTCAGCGCGGCGCCTCGAGTGGTAAGCGAGCTGAGCATGACCACTGGAGTGCGATGCCGTGAAACCATCTCGGCGAGCGCGGTCAGTCCGTCCATCCGAGGCATGTCGACATCCAGGGTTACCACGTCCGGTTTCAGTTGCTCGACCTTGGCCAGCGCAAAGCATCCGTCGATCGCAGTTGCGATCACCTCGATCTCAGGATCCTTGTCGAGAATATTCGAGATCAGCTTGCGCATAAGCGCCGAATCGTCCACCACCAGGACTCGAATTGTTTTCTTGTCAGATTGCATAGGCTTCAAGGTTATGTGCTTTACCTCGCTCGTATTTTACAGCGTTTCGGAACACCATCTCCGCGTCCATAATCAGCACCACTCGGCCGTCGCCCAGCAAAGAGGCCCCGGCCAGCGCGTCGTTCTGCACCCAACCGCTGTCCAGGGGTTTTATGACCAGCTCCTGCTCGCCCAGCAGTTCGTCGGCTACAACGGCGTAGCGTTTATTACCAGCGATCAGGACAATCAGGAACATCTTCGTCTGCTCGTTTCTGAGCAAGACCCCGCTTCCGCCCCGGCGTCTATCGAAGCCGAGCACGGCGCCCGGCCTTACAAGCGAAACAAATCGGTCGTGAAGCCGGTAGTGTTCGATACCGTCGAGATGAACCACGCCTGAGGCCTCGACTGCCGCCAGCTCGCTTACGGCAAGCAATGGTAAAGCGAAGAGCCGCCCAGCGGCAGTGAACAACAGCGCCCTGATAATCGCCAGGGTGAGCGGCAGGCGAAGCGTAAAAGATGTGCCCTTTCCCGGCTCGCTTCTTACCGCCATTGTTCCGCGCAACTGCTCGACAGCGCTCTTTACGGCGGTCGTTCCGATACCCCGTCCCGACAGTTGAGTAATCTCTTCCGAGGTGGAAAGGCCCGAGATGAACACAAGTTCCAGGGCCTCCTCATCGGACATCAGCTCGGCCTCTTGCTTTGATATCGCGCCGCATCGAACAGCCCCGGCTTTCACCGCAGCGGCGTCAATTCCCCGGCCGTCATCGCTTACCTCGACGACAACCTGATTTCCTTCATGGTAGGCGCGCGTGACGATCTGACCGACTTCAGGCTTCCCGGTATTTCGCCGCTCATCTTTGGGCTCGAGTCCATGATCGACCGCGTTCCTGAGGAGGTGTAACAACGGTTCATAGAGCAAATCTACGAGCGTTCGATCGAGCTCAGTCTCGCCGCCCACAATTCTAAGTTCGAAATCTTTGCCGCGTTCGCCGGCAAGTTCTCGCATCGGTCTGGCGAACCTGCGGAAGAGCTGGTCGATAGTCACCATGCGTAGCTTCAGAACGCTCTTTTGAAGCTCGGCGATCAGTTTGCCCATCTGCGCGCTGGCAGTTGCCAGGCGGCCTACCAGTTCGTTCTTAGGGAATTCGCGTTCGAGCCCAGGCTCGATCTGGTTGATTACTGAGCGCGCGATAACCATCTCGCCCGCGAGATTCAACAGCGAATCTACCTTTGCGGATTCGACTCGAACGTAGTCGCGACGCTGTCTGGTCTCGGCTCGCGTCGCAGATGCTGAGTGACTCGGCGCTGCCCAGCCGGCCTGCGTGGACGCCTGACGTCGTTCCAACTCTGAGTGGTTCCGGATTTCGGTGAGTTCCATTACCAGAGCCCCGACCCTTTCCGCGTCAACGTCGCCAATTTCTTCACCGCCAATGGCCGCCTTTACCGCGTCCAAACCTTTTAACATGACGTCGACTGAGCGCCGGTCGAAGCCAATCTCTCCGTCAAGCACCGCAGCGAAAACATCCTCTATCTTATGAGTGATCTGAGTGATACCGTCGAGCCCGACGCACGCGGAATCGCCCTTGATCGTGTGCGCTCCTCGCCGGAGCCTCGCCATTGCTTCGTCATCGGCGGCGTCCGATTCGAGTGCGAGCAAATCGTGCCCCATCTCGTCCACAATCTGAAGCGACTGCTCGCGATAGATCTCAAGCAATTGATCGAGTTCTATTGACTTCAGCTCACCCATCACCAGTCCTTCTTCTATTACCCCTCGAGCTTGTAAGCAATACCCTTGTTGCGATGAAGCATCGCAAATCTGGTCGATAGACCCTGAAGGCTTTCGGCGTGTCCCAGGAAAAGAAAGCCTCCCGGCACAAGGCAATTTGTGAACCGACTTACAAGTCTTCGCTGCTGCTCGGTATCGAAGTAGATCATCACGTTTCTGCAAAACACGATATCCAGACCTCGGAGCCCGTTGTCATGTTTGAGATTGTGGTAGTCGTATATAACGCGCTTGCTTACGGATTCCTTGATAACGTAATACCCGTGCTCCTGTTCGAAGTACTTTGCGATACAGTCCGGCTCCAATCCTTTTAACTGGTCAGGGCGATACAGTCCTGCCTGGGCGCGCTCCAGCGCGCTGAATGAGAGATCTGAAGCGTACACACGGATCATCCATGAGTCGCGATCCGGCAGCGATTCCAACAACGCAATGACAGCGCTGTAGGGCTCCTGCCCGGTCGAGCATCCCGCGCTCCACACGCGCAGCATCCTTGTTCCCGCCTTCTCTTTCCTCGCGACGATCTCCGGCAGCACAACGTCCTTCAAAAGGTCAAACTGCGGCCGGTTCCTGAAGAACGATGTTTCGCAGATCATCAGCGAGTCCAGAAGCTTTGGCAGCTCGTTGGGCCTGCTGTCGGGATTCATTACCATACGGTAGTACTCGTATGGGACTTCGAGGGCGAGCTCATCCATTCTTCGTCTGAGCCTGGATTCAAGAAACGACCGTTTCTCAACGCCGAGGCTGATGCCGCATTCTTCATGAATCAGATCGCTGAACAGTCTGAACTCGCTATCGGAGATCCCGCCCGGGCTGAGCGGACCGGAATGGATTCGATTTGTAGGCGCCGTCATCATCGCTGATCCAATAAACCTCAGCTCGCCTGCGAAGTGGCGACCATCTGCTCTCGCTGACGCGACACGATCGTCATCACTTCGTCCAGCTCGCTCAAGATCTCCCCGGAGAGGGCCTTTTGCAGATTGATCAGTGTAATGAACCTATCATTCAGGCTGACCACCCCTTCGACATACCCGGCGCCGGTCTCTGAAATCAGGTCGGGAACAGGCTCGATCAGCTCGTCGCTCACCCTTATGACCTCTGACGCGCCATCGACGATCAAGCCGGCCGATCTGCCTTCGAGTAACACTATGATTATCCGCTGCTCACCGGGCGCCGCCATTGTGCGGGCGCGAAGGCGCTTTCGAAAATCGATGACCGGCACGAGAGTTCCGCGCAAGTTCATAATGCCTTCGACGTAGGCCGCCGTGCCGGGCACCGGAGTTATTTCACGCATCAGCACGACCTCTTTGGTCAGCATGATGTCCGCGCCGAACTCTTCGGCGCCGATCTTGAAAACTACTAACTGTCGTCTGCCCAAACTCGGCCTCCCTGCCCTTTCAGGTTTGCTTCAGTTCCCCTGCGGATAGCGCGTTACGGTAGATCCATTGCGGTGTGCCCCCGAAGAAGGCGGCACATCGTACGAGAACGGATGAATATAATCGTCCTTCACCTTGAACTGAGAGATTGCCTTATTGAGCCGATCGGCAAGCCCCACCATACCTTCGATCGTCTGAGCGGTTTCGTGAGCCCCGGCGGATGTCTCCAGTGTTATGCTTGAAATGGTTTGCATTGCCTCCGCTACATTGCTGGTCACCCTTGCTTGTTCCTCGGACGCCGCTGAAATCTCCTCGATAAGCTCCGATGATTGACGTACGGCCTCGGATATATCTTGAAGCGCGCGGCTCGCCTGGCCGGCCAGTTGACTACCTCCCCGAACTTCTTTCATTCCGATCTCCATCGCGGAAAGAGCTTCTGATGTTTCGCTCTGGATGGACTTTATCAGGTGGCCGACATCCTTAGTCGCACGCGCCGATCTTTCCGCAAGCTTTCTGATTTCATCGGCTACTACGCTGAAACCTAAGCCGGCTTCCCCGGCGTGCGCCGCCTCGATGGCTGCGTTCAACGCAAGCAGGTTTGTCTGTGCGGCAACCTCGTCAATCAAATCCATGATTTCCGATATCTCTGAACTGCGCATGCCGAGCAACCTCATCTTTTCGGCAGTTTGTTGCACTGCAGAGTCGATTCGCGACATGGCTTCCGAAGTATCGCGCACTGACTTGTCCCCGTGGCCGGCCATCTCGAGCGCGCGCCGCGCGGCATCTGCTGAGGCCTCGGCGTTCCTGGAGACTTGATTCATCGACGCGGCCATCTCTTCCACCGCGCTCGATGTATTAGTTATCTCATCGGCCTGGCGTTGAGATCCGACGGCGATCTGTTCGGCTGCCGCCAGTATTTCGGTGGCACTGGATGACACCGAGAGTCCAATTTGCTTTACCTCGGTGAGCATTGTGCTGAAATGGTCCAGCATCTTGTTGACCGACACGATGACTCTGCCGAGTGTGTCCTCGGCTTCACTGCCACGTTTGGTCAGATCGCCTTCCGAGACTGACGAGACCATCGTGAGAAACTCATTCAGGTTGTGCTGAAGGCTTTCCTCCGCGAGTTTTCGCGGAGTGACGTCGCGAACGACACCACGAAATCCCTGCGGCGTCCCGGCAGCGTCTTTCCTGAGAGACACGGAGGATTCAACAAACCTTCGGGTTCCGTCCTTGGCAGTGACCTGATATGCGAAGTCGCGGCTGGCTTCACCGGTTTGTGCTACTTTCTTGAATTCTTCGTAGACTCGCTGAGCTGCAGCCGAATCCATGAACTGCCGGTTGTTCAGGCCCATCAGCTCCTCCGCGGGATAGCCGAGGGTCTTGCACACCGGCTCGTTGAAGAAAGTGAAGTTTCCCGCGATATCGACTTCGAAGTACCCGTCTTCGATGCTCTCCAATATGGTTCGGTATTTTTCTTCGCTAAGCCTGAGCGCTTCTTCTGCGCGCTTTCTATTGAGAGCGCTTGCGATGTGCTGTGAAACAAAGGTCAGGACATCCTTCTCGGACTCACCAAACCTGACGCTCTCCGTGTAGCTCTGCACCGCCAGCACTCCTACATTCTGGTTGCCGGCCTTGAGGGGAATTCCGAGCCAATCGATCGGCAGAGTGCCGATAACTTCGATCTGACCAAGCCGGGTCATCTCTTCCATTCTCTCGCGCGATGCCAGCAGGGGTTTGCCGGTACGGAGGACGTATTCAGTCATTCCGTTCTTCAATTTCCTGGGCGGCGGGGTCTCGTCCACGTCGTCCACGAAATAGGGAAAGCTCACCATCTCGGTAGATGCATCGTAGATCGCAATAAAGAAGTTGCCGGCATACATCAACTCGCCGATGATCCGGTGGACGGTGTTGAAAAAAGTCTGCAGATCGTCATTCGAGCTCGTCATCTCAGCCACACGGTAAAGAGCGGATTGAAGCAACTCTGACCGTTTGCGCTGTGTTATGTCGGTGTGAATCTCGATGCGGCCCGTTACGCTTCCGTGCTCATCCTTAATTGCATCGGTCCTTAGTGAGACCGGGATGATGTTGCCGTCACGGGTTCGCATATCGACTTCGCCGGTCCATGAATTGCCATTGCTGACCGCTTGCGAGATCTCAGCGGCTACACGTGGATCAGCATAGAGAACCGGTTTGTTCGCAAGGCTGTTCAGTTCGTCATAGCTGTAGCCGAAGAGCTGGGCAAAGCGCTTATTGTAATATGTGCTTTCTCTGCCGGCGGCAGTTACCGCGATTGCATCCCCCGAGCTTTCAACCGCCTTCATAATTGCGAGGAGTGATTGTTTTTGCGCGGCCTCCGAGCGTGTCGTCTCGCTCAAGCGGTCCATCATAGCGTTGAATCCGCGAGCAAGGCTCTCGAAGGTTGATCCGGTGGGCGTATCGACTCGAACATCGAGATTACCGGCAGCCGCCTCGCGGGTCGCCGAGTTGAATCTTTCGAGTCGCTTGGAAATGCTTCTGGTGAAAGCGGTGCCTGCCACGTAGACACAAATGACTGCGAGGAGGGCGGCAGCGGCTCCATTGATCGCGGCGGTTCTCGATAGAAAGACGGTTGATTCAGGAGAGGTATGATCGAAGCCAAGATAGGTGGACAAAACCCCAGCCAGGCTGAACAAGCACGCAAGGGACAAACCCAGAGCGCCTATACGCACTCCGAGAGTCGAGAAGACGCGTCTGTCAGTAATCGAGAACGCTGCGGGATCCGCAGGCTTGAGGTCGCGGTATTGTTTGCTTGGTTCCATTGAGTCTTTCCCCGAACGTAGACTTCACGAATTCAAGTTCGATTGTTTATCGGCGCAACCACGCACCGGGTTGAATGGCGACGGCTTAAAAAGGGCATGGATGGCGGGGCGAACCCTACAATCTTACGTTGGACAAGTTTCCAGTGAGGGCAGTGGAGGCAGCCAATGTCAGATGGTTCTATTATGTCTATTGTTGGTAGGCAGTCAATACAATTCTGGCAGGCCGTTGACGATTGCTCGTGGTGTTTCGTTCAGCAATTGGGCCGGTTAGTTAACCACCCATTAAGCTCTTCCAGTCATCCAGGCTTCCGACCCTCATGTAGTAATTCTCATTCTTCTCGTCGCCTATGGTGCTCACTTCTTTTGCGGCATAGTTGTGGCCGGGAAACAAGAGCGTATCCTCGGGGAGTTTGGCGAGCACCTGCGTGAGTGAATGATACATCTGCTCAGGATCACCGCCCGGAAGATCCACTCGTCCGCACCCTCCGATGAAGAGAGTGTCGCCCGAGACTAACGCTGAACCCGCAAGAAAGCACTGGCTGCCCGGCGTATGTCCGGGTGTATGCAGCAACTTGACACTGACGTTCCCGATAGCGATCTGATCGCCACCTCGATGCCTGACAATGTCACTTTCTGAAAGCCCGCTCACCTGTTTGACGCCTGCGCTCTCGGCCTCGTTGACGTGAACTTTGACTGGGTGTGTGGAGATTAATTCCGCGAGGCCGGTGATGCTGTGTCCGAAAATATCACCGCCGATATGATCCGGGTGATAATGGGTAACAAGCGCGCCGATGAGCCGCATATCTTCAGTGTCGGCAAACTCGATAATGCCCGGAATATCCCAGGCAGGGTCAACAACCATGCATACGCGCTCCTCGTTGTCCCCGATCAGGTATACAAAATTGGCCATCTGCCCCGCAAAGCTGTCGGCCGCAGCAAAGTCGCGACCTGCTAAGAGTTGTTTGACGTAGAGACTCATTGTTTGATCCTCGCCGGCCCTCGGAAGATGCTTGTAAAGAGAGCGCTTAATGGGGTAAAAACACTGCTTATGACAATGCGGAATAGAGCGCTTTCTCTCGCGCTGTTAACGGCCTCCCTTGGCATGCTTCTGTCGACGGCTTCCTGTTCGGGCAACGACGCGAAGGCAAAGCAGGCTTTACAGGAACACTTAAAGGGTCAGGGAGTAACAGACCTAACCGTTGATTTGTTCTACAACGATCCAAACGCGCCCGACAAGGCGTATGTGAGCGCAACTGCAACTTATAACTTTGCTGGAAGCGATGGCAAGTTGAAGCGCGAGTTCCTGGGGTACATCCTCGCGCGTGAAGGAAGCGGTTGGAAGGTAGAACGCAACACATCTTACACAACAGAACGGCAAAAGGCGGCGACCTATCTGGCCGGCGGCAAGTGATAGCGATTCTCACCTGATACCATTAGTCCGACCGTTGGCCCTAAGGTCGCTCACTCGTGTTTTCGCCGTATTGCGGACCGTACCAGGAAAGCTCCTGGTTGAACCCCGCCTGGCCACGACCGAACCTTTCAGATCCGACTCCCGATCCATAATATCCTGAATGAGGAAGTGGTCCGTATACTTCGGCATGCTCGTCGGGCGGCGCCGCCCGTTTGCGGTAAGGCTTCTCGTATCCCCCGCCTATTCCGTATCCACGCGCTCGTGCTTCCAGGCTCCGAGATGGGTGCTGGTTCCCCGAGTGATCTTTCCTGGCGAGAGAATCTTCGACTTGATCTTTGTTTTTCATGATATCAATTCAGTAATAGCGCGGCAGAGTCTCACAACGACGCTGTAAACTGCGCTGCGTCCTCGGGTGTTGAGTCGTCGCCATCTTCTTCATCGTCGGCTGGAATACGGCCCGCATATCGATACTGACGAAGGCGGCGGTAGAGCGTGCGGCGGTCGATCCCCAGAATCGTGGCGGTCTTAATTTGATGTCCGCCCATTTTTTCGAGTATGCGAAGGATGTAACGCCGTTCCACTTCGGCAAGCGGGACATCGTCCAGAGTCGCCTCTTGAACTATGTCGCGCTCTGGAGCGGTAACGCTCACGGGCAGATCCTCAGGCAAGAGAATCTCAAATCGCCCCATCGTCAGCGCGTGCTCCACTGCGTTTTCAAGTTCCCTCACATTGCCGGGCCACGTGTGTGTCATCAAAACTCGCATCGCTTCGTTTGCGAAACGGCGGGCCGGTTCGCCGTGCTGCTGAGCGAACTTTTCCAGGAAGTGGTGAACAAGCAGCGGAATGTCTTCCCGCCTGTCTTTCAAGTCCGGCAAGCGCACTGGAACAACGTTGAGGCGATAGAACAAATCCTGACGAAACTCACCGGTTCTTACGGCTTCTTCGAGGTCCTGGTTGCTGGCCGACACCAGTCTTATGTCGATCGGTATGTTCTCACGACCACCCAATCGTCTAACAACGCGTTCCTGAAGAACGCGCAGAAGCTTCACCTGGAGGCTTGGCGAAAGTGTGTTGATTTCGTCCAGGAACACGGTGCCGCCTTGTGCCTCTTCCATAAGCCCACGTCTGTTTTCGTGAGCGCCGGTGAACGCGCCCTTCTGGTGTCCGAATAATTCAGATTCGAGCAAAGTGTCAGGGATTGCCGAGCAGTTAATGGGCACAAAAGGGGCGTCTCTGCGATCGGAGTTGTAGTGAATCGCTCGAGCCACCAACTCCTTCCCGGTTCCAGTGGATCCGATGATCAACGCGGAAGCATCCCTGCGCGCCGCAATTCGTTTTATCACTTCGAACAACTGCTGCATGGGTTTGCTTCGGCCTACGATGTTCGAGAAATTGTAACGACCTCTCACTTCGGCGCGAAGCTCCCGGACCTCGCGGCGCAGGCTGCGTCGCTCGAGAGCCTTCTCGACGGTGATACCCAATTCGTCGAGCTGGAATGGCTTGCCTATGTAATCTTCGGCGCCGAGCTTCATGGCTTCAACGGCCGAGGAGATGGAGCTGAATGCGGTCATTATTATGACCGCAACTTCCGGCCAATCGACGCGAATCCTTGCCAGCAGCTCCAGACCGCTCATACCCGGCAGTTTGATATCCGTAATTACAAGCGCGTAGTCGTGTTCCTCGAGTCGCGCTACCGCGTGTTCGCCGTCCTGCACAGTGTCGACCTTATGCGCCTTCTCCAAAAAGAACGCGGTAAGGAGCTCGCACATGGCCGGCTCATCCTCGACGATCAGAATCTGTTGATTCATATTTCTCATAACTTCCGATATTGATGATACCCTACAGCGATTAGCTCTGCCTCACCGGTAAATGCACCACGATAGGAACGCCGCGGTTTTCGGCGCCGCCAAAAGCCAACATCGCGCCGGCCGCATCCAGCGCTTGCCTGGCGAGTGATAAGCCGAAGCCGGTTGAGACAAGTTCGTTGCCGCCATCGACAAAGCTCTGGAATGATGGAGAGAAGTCGTGAGCCTGTCCGTTTCCTTCGGTTCCCCAGAGTGATACCGACAAACCTCCCGGCATTTGGTGCGACTCTCCAATAACCACTTCAAGGCGTCCGCCAATGCCGACGCTCTGACTCGCGTTCAGCATAAGGCTAAAAAACGCCTGTCTCATTTGCGGTGCTCCTCCATATATCAGCGGCGAGCGCGTTGCGCAAGTCAGTTGAACCGACACCCCGGTCTTACGAAAGTAGTGCGCAGCCAGGTTGAGAACATCCGCCAGGAGATCCTTGATGTCAATCGGGGAAGCCGGCCTTTGACCAGATCGAACGACGTCGAGCGCCTCGCTAAGAAGAAGCGTAATACGCTTTGTTTGATCGAGTATCGCCGAGAGCTCCTTGTGACCTTGATCATCGGGCTTCGTTCGCATCAGCAGGAACTCTGAGTAACCCGATATGATGTTGAGCGGCGTTCCAATGTTGTGCGCAATCCCAAACAACATCTGACCTAAAGATGCGAACCTTTCCGCGTCAAGCAATTGTCGCCGAGCGCGCCGCTGTTCGGTTACATCGTGCATGTGCCTTACGAAGCCGAGTGCCTTGCCGTCGGCTGAGAGGGGCCTGATCGTTACCGACCACAGTCTCTCGCGAACAGCGACCTCATATTCCGTTTGTGGACCACCGCGGTCCTGGTCGTCCACGGCTCCGGCGCTTTCGTTGGGAAAGGCCTGCTCACAGCTCAAACCCAAAAGCTCAGAAAGCGTTATGGAGTATACCTCACAAAGTCTCTTGTTTGCCCACACGATTTCGCCAGTGGCCGAGTGCACGCTGATGGGATCGGAAAGTGAATTCAGAATCGCGTCCCATTGGTTCGACTCAAACGCATCCTTTGCTACAGTTGAATTGTGACTGGCCTTTGGACTTTTCGCTTTGGATGGCATAGCTATTTCTGAGGTCGAGTCAGCGCTGTAATGTTGGGGAGAGGCCCGTCCGATCGTGCAGCTTTGAGCGCGCCGTCGCCGGCTGATTCTGGCGACGGTCCCAAACGTCAAAAGGGAGGGCCAAGACTGCGACCCTCCCTTTTGATACGCTGCGCTATAGTGCTTCGGTCCTGAGACCCGCTAGCGCCTGATGTTGCACGGTCTGCGAATGGCCGGAACATGTTTTCCGAGTGCCGACACAGTCGGCAGCAGGGCCTGGATCACCGCTCTGTTCGGTTGGCTCTGGAGGTCGAGAACCTTGCCCACAACTATGGAGCCAGGAGAAGCCAACTGTAACCCGTCGTCCTCGAGGGTGCACGACTCGATTGCTACTATGCTCTCGCGGTCGCCGTAGTAGTCAATTCTTTCGACTCTCGCGCCGATCGGGCCCATGAACTGAAGCGCCGAGTTCTGAAGGTCACTTGGGATTCCCGCTGAGAACAGCTTCCCTGAATAGGTGGATATGAGCCACTGTGAACCTTGCCAGCTTACAAAATTTGAAAGTCCGCCTTCGCCCTCGAACTCATGAGTGAAGAGATTTACCGACGTCACCTTGCCCTTCTTGCTTAGCTTCGCCATCCCAAGCACAGGATTCGCCGAAGCTATGTTTATGGGCCGCGAGATCCGTCCCTTCTTTCCATTAATAGGCCGAGAGATTTGTATTACGAAACCGGGACTCACGATGCCAATCGTCCGCGTCGAAGAGTCATACTGGACAAGGAGGCGGCTTCCTTCAGCAGTGTTGGTCTGAGCCATCTCCGAAAAAGTGTAGAGTTGCTTGACCGAGGCTACCAAGCCGTCGCTCTTGAGATCGACGCAGCACAGAGAACCGTCGCTCCTTGTGAACAGAGCAAACTCTGAATCTGAATCAGGGTCGGAAACGATTGTAATATTGCTCCCGCGAGACAACGCCGTTTGCTTCGGGAACTGATTGGCGGACACGTGTTTCATCGGTGTGAACGTTCCGCCCTTTTCAAGCTGGTAGAACGACAGCTCCGATGAGAGGCTGGCAGTGCCTTCTGCGTCGGCAACCTTCTTGTTCCAGCAAACGCTTACAACATTGGTTGCCTGGTCCACATCCAGAAACGAAATCGTGTCCTCGGCGTCATATTCTTTGGTGGGAACTATCGGCAGTTCGTTCAAGTATCCCTGGTTCAAATCGTACGAGAATATCGAGGCGCCATTCGTGAACACCATCAAACTTCCGTTGGTGCTGAGTGCGAAATCCTGCGGCGCGTCACTAGCATACCCACCTGATACACCCTTGATATCGATCGGGACGATGCTTGTATCGAATAAGGGTTTGCCTTTGTCGTCCAGATTCATGTGCACGTAACCGATCACATCGATCGCGGTAATCGAATCTTCCGACTCCTCAAAACGGGTTCCTCTTACGTAGACCGTGCTGCTGGCGGCATCGAATAGAACTTTTGTTGGAAAGTAGATAGTCTTGACTGTCCCCTTCTGAGAGACATCGGATGTAAGATTCAGTCTTAGCGGTTCGTTACTCGGCTTCTTGGTATCAATGATGTACAGGTATTTGTTGTCGAGTTGAGACAAGTCGAGGTCGCCATTTTCGGCGACTCCGCTAGAAGGCCAAAACGGAGCTATCAGAATATATCTGCCATAAGCGAGGACTGTATTATTGGTCGCACCAGTGACGCCACCCAAATTGATCGCGTAAACTTGTATCGGATTCGCGGCACGAAGTGTATAACTTACCGTTCCGTAGGTAAGAAGCAGAGCCAGCAGAACGACAAGGATGCGCATTCTTCGAAATAAGCTCAACATTCCACGTTTCTTCATCTTGCACCTCGTTCCGAGGAATTCGGTAATGGGGCAACCACACGGACTTGTCAATCAGACTGCGATCATATTTTCAAACACACCGTCTGTCAAGCTTTTTTTCAGTATTTTCAAGAGCTTGGGAGCGATCCACCCTCTGCGGCGGCGCTATGTCCGGGCCTCTTTTTGAATCCCCAGTTGTGCAAGCTTCAGTCTCAGCCCCCTGCGCGAAAGCCCCAGATCAATCGCCGTGCGCGACAGGTTGTTCCTATTGCGCAAGAGCGCCTCCCCAATCAACTGCCGCTCCAGCACCGCCGTGGCCTCCTTCAGCTTTAGTCGCGATGCGCCGTTATTCTCATCGGCGACGCGGTAGCCATTTATCCCCGGACCGTATCTGTTGCTTCGGTAGCCGCCTTGAATCTGTTCTGCCCCGCGATTAGAGCGGTCGGAAACGTACTGACGCCTCGGTTGAATAACCTCAGGTGAAAGGTCCTCGGTTGATATGCGCGCCCCATCAACTGCATAAGCCACTACCCGCTCTACTTCGTTTCGAAGCTGCCGTACATTTCCTGGCCAATCGTGCTCAGTCAGCGCATCGATCGCTTCCTGAGTCATCGTCAGCGGCTGTTTCCCTGCTCGAGATGAAAAGTGCTCGAGGAAGTGGGCGGCCAGGACTGGAATCTCCTCTCTACGATCACGAAGCGGTGGCACATGGATGCGGATGATATTGAGCCGGTGGAACAGATCCTCCCTGAAGCGCCCATCTTCAACCGCTCTCTCCAAATCGGTATTCGTTGCGGCCAGTATTCGAACGTCTACCCTGAGCGGTTTGGTTTCTCCGAGCGGTTGTATTTCACCTTCCTGAAGGAACCGCATCAGCTTGGGCTGTACCTCCAACGACAGATCGCCAATTTCATCGAGGAACAACGTCCCGCCGTCTGCCGCCTTGATGATCCCGGGATAATTGGTTGTCGCGCCCGTAAAGGCCCCGCGCCTGTGGCCAAAGAGCTGGCTATCAATAATCTCTTTGGGCGCCGCAGTGCAGTTAAAAGGGAGAAAGATCGCACGAGGTCTGGCAGATTGATTATGGATGTGTCTCGCGACGAGCTCCTTGCCTGTCCCAGACTCGCCGGTTATCAGCACCGTAACATCGCTTGTTCTGATCTTGTAGATTTTATCGATGACGTCGAACATTGACGGGCTGGCGACGATGAAGCCCGGCATTATGGTTTGTATTCGGTGTTCTATGCTCCTGGTTGTTGCCCCGCGGGCGGCTACGCGCAGAGAGCACGTTTCGAGGCCAAGCTCGGCCTGCCTCAAAAGCGGCTGAAGTCTGCCGAAATCCAGCGAACCATTAGCCCGAATGTAAACGACAATGGGAGGATTGACATTGTCACCTAGCTTTACCAGATATCCATCTGCCAAATGACTGATGGTCTCGTCGGTTGAAGTGTCCAGTTTTGCGGACAGTTTCTCCGCCTCGCTCCTGTTGATCCCTTGCGCAGCAATGAGTTCCGCGTGTCCACCGTGATCCACGCGGCAGATTACCACGGCGCCGACCGTGAGGTTTTCGTAGATGACCGCGGCAAGCTCCTGTACCAGAAGCTCGCGGGAAGCCGAAGCTTCTATCAACCGTTGCATCAATAGAACGTCATTAGGAGGCGAGGCGCGCCAGGCTTGGGGCATACTCTCGGACTTGGAGTCTGCCTCAAGCGCCTTCCTGGTCAATTCCAAATCTGGTTCAGCCCCTAGCCTTTCAAAGATCGCCTTGGCCTGAATCAGGTTAGATTCCGCACCTCTCGTGTCGTGGGTCTTTGCCACGAGCAGCCCCATTGAGTAATAGCTCCGCGCTAACTCGTATGGTATTTCAGTCGTGGTAAAGATGGATACGCTTTGAGCGATATGCTGTTTGGCTTCGGCGAGCCTCCCCGACGCCGCTTCCAGTTGGCCAGTCAACCGCTGAATCAAACCGGAGACGGGCAGGTACATCTCTTCCTTCAGCCTTCCCTGAGCCAGCTCGAGATATTCGCCGGCTTGTTCGTGGCCACCCTGCGATATGTGAAACTCGGCTAACCCTACCATTGCGAGCGTGATTCCATGGAGATCCCCGATAGACGTAGAAAGCTGCATGGTGTCTCTGAGGGTCTTAAGCGCCAGTTCAGTTCGACCGGTTCCGCGGTGCACGACCGCCAAGACTCGTAGGGCGTTGCTCTCAAGCCATTTGTCTCCGCTGCCTTTCAGTAAGTCCAGGCCCTTCTCCAGGTGCTGCTCTGCCTCGGAGAAATGTCCCTGGGCGCAGAGTATCTCCGCAAGGGTTATTCGCGCCGTTGCTTCGTGGCTTGGCTTTGCATACTGCTCCCCGATCTCTATGGCTTTGTTTAGCGTTGCTATGGCTTCATTCCACAAGCCTGAGTGGCGAAGCGTGTCACCCAGGTTGTTGTAAGCGCTTGCGAGATAGTCTTTGTGACTTCCTTTTACAAGATACTCGATGCCACGCTCGAGATATCTAATCGAGTCTTTGGCTTCTCCGGGGTGCCCATGTATGATTGTCGTGCCCAGGCCAACCAGGACTGTTCCGATTAGATTTGGGTTCGGGGAGCCCTCCGCGAGGTCGAGCGCCTTAAGGTAATTCTCCTTTGAACTAGTGAATACGCCTTCGAAAAAATCCACCGTTCCCAGTCGGAGATAAATCTGCGCCAGCAGCTCGCGGTCCAATGCCGTCTTCTGAAAGCTCGCCGCGGCAACCAGATGGTCACGCGCGATCCTGAATTCGTTTATCTCGATGTAGGTTCGGCCGAGTGCGTAATGGGACTCGCTCATTCCCAAGTCATCACCTAACTCGAGGAACAGCCGCTTCGCCTCGTTCAGACCCGCTATTGCTTTAGGATGATTCCTCAAAAAGCTATTGACCCAGCCCAGGCGAAGCCTCACTCGTGCGCGGGTTCGTGGCGACAACGACGTCAGCATCCGAGGGTCTTCGTACTTCCCGATGACGCTGTATGCATCTTCGTATTTGCTCAGCTCTCCAAGAGCTTTACTAAGGAGCGATCGCGTGACAGCTTCATCTTCCGGATCGGTGCTGCTTCCAAGGGCCGCATACAAATGCTCGGCTGCCGATTCATAACGAGACTGCGCCAACGCTGTTTGCCCTAAATGAGAGGCTGAACCGTCGCCCGGGGTCATAGCAGCTTCTACACGCGCTGATGGAGTAACTGACGGTGAGCCCGAGCCGCCATTCCCATTACTCTGTCTCTTCAGTATCTGCCTGACGGTAACCTGGCTTATGCGATCCACGATGTGGTGCTCGGTCGCTGCTGTGGCGAGCTTTTGAGGAGTCCATTCCTTGAACCTGTAGCCTGCTTCAGCGGGTTTCATGCTCGCGAGCCGCAATATTTCCTCGACTTGAGCCGACGTAAAGTTGGGTCTGGGTCCACCCTGCGGACCGCGCTTCTTCGAGGATATTCCCTCCAGACCATCCGAGTTGAATTTCCTGATCCACTTCTTGATGTTGGTGGGATGGGAGCCAAGCGACTGGTTTATCTCAGCGGCCGTTTTCCCGTCTGCGGAAAGGAGAATCACGCCAGCCCGTGTGGCTTGCTCTCTGTTGGGAGACTGGGAGTACTGCTTGAGCCCTTCGCGCTCGTCGAGCGTCAAAGGTCGGACGAACAAAGGCTGGAACATTATTGCGCCTTGCTAAAGCCTAGTCTGGGGCTGACCTGCTACAACAGCCTTGACTACCTCGAAAAGCGGACATCGCGCGGAAACTGCTAACGCGGACCGTTCCTATTTCAACACGTCACCCATCTGAGTTGATGAGGGTCTGAAAATAACAAAAAACTATTCGCACGTCAACAACTTTCTTCCCATATGTTTCAACTATCCATGTATACACAGTTGACGGTAGTGAAATGTCAGAAAAGGATCCGTCCAATCGGTTTTCGTAACCTCAGCGCTGCTTCGTTCCAAACGCGAAATGGATGGCTACCAAACTCCTATCGCAATAAAATGGAAAGGTCGTATGTCTGGTGAGATATGGCAGGATGTCGTTACGTCCTGAGAATTCCCTGGAACCCCGTAGGGGTAGAATGTTTATAGTGGCGAGCTCCATATGTTGCCAACCCCGTAGGGGTGAAATGTTCCTGACCTCAACTCTATGCCGCACCTAACGGAGCTGGGAATCCGCGTCGGCGTCCTTAACTATAAACATCGCAATCCTACGGAGTTGCCGGGCGGAATTCTCGATCCCTCGCTCTGAGCTCCGGGTGACCTAAGTCCCACCCAGGTCCGAGTTTGAATCTCACCCGGGCCAGCACGCGAGTAATTTGGGGTTCTAACTAAATAGAACATCAACGACGGAGGTCGCTTGAATGTGGCCTCTGTCACATCGCCCGTGAGACCTTTATCTCTTCTCGTAGTAGCGCATCACCAACCCATCGCGGCCGATCGCGTAGCCACGATTCTTATGAAACGAAACGGAGAAGAGATCGCCGCCCGTGTTGCTATTCTGCTCCACCCAGTTGCGCCCGCCATCGTAGGTTCGGATGATGCGCCCCCTGTAGCCAACTACCCAACCGGTGTTCTTGTCGATGAAGCTCATTCCAAATAGCGGCTCCCTCACGTTTAGCGCAACACGCTCCCACGTAGCCCCTGCATTTTCGGTGCGCAATAGTGTGCCATTATCTCCGGTGATCAAGCCGACCTTATCGCTGATCATATAGACCCGATTGAGGTCATCGCTGCCCGATGAACGCTGCGTATACCAATTCTTCCCCGCGTTGTCTGTATGCAAAATCACTCCGCCGGTGCCGACAATCCAGCCGCGTTCACCCCTAAAGCTCAAATGAAAAAGTTGCGCTTCGGTGCCGCTGTGCTGCTCGCGCCACGACGTGCCTCCATCGGTTGATTCCAGTATCAGTCCATGGTCTCCGACGATGTAAATATGATTGTCATCGGCGAACTGAACCGAATAAAGATCAAGGTCGCCCGAGGCGCCGGGCGATCCTCGCCGAGCAGATCGCAGGATCTTGACGAAACTCCGGCCGCCATCCGTACTTCTCAGAATTGTGCCGCCGTCGCCGACGATGCAGATCTTGTCCTTTCTCACCCAGACATCGTTGAGCCCGGTATCAACTCCCTGGTTCATCTCCACGAAGGTTTGTCCGTCGTCGTGCGATCTGGATATCAAACCATGTGCGCCTACAACCCAGATATCATCACCATCGTAGTAGACCGAGTTTATGCCGGCATCTGTCGCACCGGCCTTGATCGTTTGCAGGCGCGCCCAGCCTTGCTGTGCAAACGCTACGGTGCCGAGTGTCGCAGCCAGGAAAGAAAGCGCAACAGCGCTCGCAAGCTTACTTCTCTTTGTCATCCATTCCTCCGGTCGTGTGCTCGCTTCCTACTCTCAGTTTGTACCGTTGAATCTTTCCAGTCGAAGTCCGAGGCATCTCGTCGATGAACCGGATTTGCGCAGGTACCTTGTATTGCGGAAGCCTGGAGCATGCGAATTCGCGTAACTCATCCTCGAGCGCTTTCCCCGAAACATCGCGGCGCTCACCCTGTCGGATGACCACGTAGGCCCACGCGGTTGCCAAACCACTTGTGTCGATTGCGCAAACGACCGCAGCTTCGGAGACCGCCTCGTGAGAAACGAGCACCGATTCGACTTCAACCGGCGAGACCCAAAGCCCATGCACTTTGAAACAGTCATCCGAACGTCCGATGTGATAGAAGAACCCGTCGGCGTCACGGCGGTAGATATCTCCTGTGCGAACCCAGCCGTCGACGATGGTCGAATCAGTAAGCTCGGACCGATTCCAATAGCCTGCGGTCGCGCTTCCTCCTCGTACGCAGAGATTGCCTAACTCATCCGCCTCGACGTCCTCACCCGCATCATTAACAAGCCTCGCATCGTAGCCGTCCACAACTATCCCGCTCGAACCGGCGCGTGAGTTCCCTTCTCGGTTAGAGATAAAGATGTGCAGCATCTCGGTCGAGCCGATGCCGTCAAGAATCGTGAGCCCGAACTCGTTCTGCCAATTCTCAAAAATCTTTGAAGGCAGAGCCTCGCCGGCTGACACGCACAAGCGTACGCTTGAGAAATCAACGCTGCCGCCTCTTGATCGATAGTCGAGGAGCGAAAGATATACAGCCGGCACTCCGAAGAAGACGGTTGGCTTCTCCTCTCTCATAAACGTCGCGAGGCGTTCAGCATTCATTCGCTCGGGTTCAAGCAACACCGTCGCTCCGGCGGCAAGCGGAAACGTCAGGCTATTGCCAAGCCCGTATGCAAAGAACATTCGCGATGACGAGAAGACCCGATCTTCACTCGTGAGACGAAGGACACTATTCGCGTAGCTGTCCACGGTGAACGGCATCGAGCGGTGTAGATGCAACACGCCTTTTGGAGTTCCAGTGCTGCCGGACGTGTACAGTAAAAAAGCAGGAGTCTCGCGAGTAGCGGCCACCGAACCCGTGTTCGCGTGCGCCGCTGATATGCTCGACCCCGAATCGGCTTCGTCAACGTGAACCGATCGCGCTTGCGTATCCAGCTTTAGAATAGTGCAAGGATTCTCAGGCTCGAGAATGAGCCGAAGGTGGTCTTGAACGTCACTTTCGACGACCAATAGCCGCGCGCCCGAGTCCGACAGTATGAACGCAACGTCGTGCTCAGGTAAAAATGTATTGATCGGGACGGCGATGGCGCCAAGTGAAACGATTGCCAAAAGGCACGCTGTGAATTCCGGCGAGTCGTAGAGTAACAGAGCTACGCGATCTCCCTCGCTAACGTCGCAGTTAACCAGCTTCTGCGCCCAGCGATCGACTTCCGCACGAAGCTGGCCGTACGTGATTTGTTTGTCTCGAAACTTGATGGCGGGAAGGTTACCAACCTTACTAAGCGTCGCTTCTCCGAGAAAGTAATCGAGTAGATTGAACTGCGAGGGATGGCCTGACATTCGGCGGCGATTATATTGCAGCGAGCGGAGTGGATCAATCCTGCAGATCACGAGGCGTGATCTCAAATCGCTTCGACGAACTCATCCACGGTGAGATTTGCGGCGCGGATCAGGCTCCGCAGAGTGCCTCTCCTACTTCTTTGTGATTTGGAATCGAGAGCGTAGCGGTTTCACCCTCTTTGGTCATGATGATGTGACTACTTTTCTGGCGTGCGACGCTCCAACCAAAGGACTCAAAGACGCGCACCACTTCCTGTCCGTTCAAGACCGGACGTAAAGCCATTATGCCGCGACCTCGACTTGCTGCGTCTCGATGGTCAAGGGCAGCCCCTTCTCCGCTCTCACATCGAGACACAAGGCGATTGCGTCCTTAATATTCTCAATAGCTTCTTCCTTGGTCTTTCCCTGACTTACACAACCGGGAATAGATGGACACTCACTGATCCAAACACCATCCTCGTCTCGGTCGATTGTAATGTTGAATTTCATAATACCCCTCGAATGCCTGATAATTACATGTAGCAGAAAGACTGGCAAGCGGTCGGCTGCAGTTCAGTTTAACCGTCCGCGCCGTCGCGCATTTCTCGGAAAACTGGCAATGTAATTCATAACTCAATTGGCGCCGGTAGGTCGATTAGTGTGGACACCTCGTCGACACTGATCGAGAGCGAATCACGCGCGTAGCCCATCTCAGAGAGGTAGGAATCAGAAATCGTTCCGATAGTATTGTTGTGATATCGGGCAAGCCAACTCACCTTCATCGCCAGAGATGACAAGCGACCAGTGTCGTCGAGTTGCTGAGCAGTCAGAATACCGCGCTTGTGCCGTTCCAAAAGATCGCTGTACATGTCGGGCTCATCCATCTCTCGGTGTGCGTCTCGTAAGTAATCAATGAACCAAACGCCATCTTC
The DNA here is from genome assembly GCA_035607285.1 of Blastocatellia bacterium. Lineage (GTDB taxonomy): Bacteria > Acidobacteriota > Blastocatellia > UBA7656 > UBA7656 > Onstottus_A. Next base: position 23,224 of record DATNBZ010000009.1, read on the forward strand.
GGCTTGAGATATCATGGTTCGCAGGTATGCGAGCTCCTCATCAAGATCGTGGTACGGAAGTATTTGCCCCTTTAGAATCGCGTGAAGAACCGTAGGCCCAACGACGATGCGCGGGAATACTGCAAAGTTGGACTCAGTTTGGTAGGCATCGACTATTCCGGGGCCGAAAACCGTAGTATCGTCCCAATATACTTGGCCAAAGGTTATGCCCCCTCTCAAAAACACCCCTGCGCAGCCATCTCGATCTGCGCAAGGCGAAGCGCGTTCACCTCCCAGAACAAGGCGCCGGGTTCATCTTGGCGAGCAATACGAATCACACAGTCCGAAAATATGCGGACGTAAGCGGAGGCTCAACCTCACCCAAATATTCATCCGCGACGTGCTGCAGTAATAGAAGAATTCTCTGTATTTCATGAGCAGAGCGAGTCTCTAACATCGAGCGAAATCCGAGGATATCCACGAACGCTACGATCGCATCAGTGTAACTCTGGCTAGAGCTGATGGTCGTCATAGTGTTGGTTACGGCAAAAGATAGTTCTCGCTCTCACCTGTCCTTTCAATCACAACCCTGCGCTCAGCCACCGCATAATCGAGATGAGCTACCGTTTCCGACAGCGCGAGGAACCGGTGATAACCGTGTGCGTTCGGGAACAACAATATTGAAGCCTCCCACGCTGTCGCCCCGTTCTTTGGAAGCAAAGCCACCAGTTTCGATTGCCGTTCTTTCGTGAACCGATACAACCGATGAAAGTGCTCGTCGTAGTCCGTCACGTCTTCACCGTGTCCGCCCTTCAACACCGTTGGAGCCAGCGCGCGGATGCGCGCTAACGACACCAGATATTCGCCGAGTGACTGAAACCGCCTTGTTTGGTCAATCGGGTCGGGACTCAGCACGGGATTTGGAGTAATAGACTTCAGCACCGTGTCCGAAGCGAACACCATGCGGTTGCTCGTCCGAACCAGGCAGATCGATCCTGGGGTGTGCCCTGGCGTGTGAACGACGGTCAGGCTCTCGTGATCAAAGAGAATCTCGTCTTCATCTTTTAGCGTCTCAACGCGAGCAAGCGGATAGGCGAAGCCGCGGAACTTTTCGTAGCCCGCTTCCATATGATCGATCGTTTCTTTCGGAACACCGGCTAAGGTCAGCAGCGCGCGATAACTTCGGTAATCCATCTCGGCCGAAACAGCGGGAGCGTCCCACTCGTGAATGTAGACTGCTGCGCCCGACTCTTCGACGATCAGTTGAGCCAGGCCGTAATGATCCGCGTGTGCGTGAGAAATGATGATCCGCTTGATGTCGGAGAACTTGTGACCTAGCCGGCTCAGTCCAGACCTCAGCCCTTCAAGCGAAGCGTCGTCGCGCGGCCCCGCGTCGATGAGCGTGAGAGGGTCCTCTTCGATCAGGTAAACATTGACGGGGCCGACATAGAACGGAGTCGGCACAATGATGCGGTGAAATTTCATGAAGATAGTCCGTGGTCAGTAGTCCGTAGTCCGTAGTAAAACCGAAAACCGCCCGTCAAATTCAACCACTGACTACTGACTACGGACCACGGACTACTGACTAGAGATTGTACTTCCCGGCTTCGATGATCGAGTCCGCGATTCGACGGCGAGCCGCAACCGTGTTAGCCGGCGTGTACTTCATATAACGCCGAAGCACAGCCAGCATCGTTCGCAACTCATCACCTTCGGACATCGCGGCGAGCGCAGTCTTCGCCTGATGTTCGACTCGTTGAATTGCATCGCTGACGAACACGCGAGTCGCGTCGATGTGGTTGGCGCAAGCAGCTTCACCACGGCCGGCGACGAACTTCTCGGTACGAAGGATCGCGCTCTCCATACCGTAGATTTCCATGATGATGTCGCTGGCCGCCGCAAGCACTTCCTGCTGCTCCGACACCTTATCGCGATACTTCAGCGCCGCGGACCCAAGCACGGCGACCGCAGCCTTCTTGGCGTTTCCAAGCGCAACACGCTCTTGCGAGAACACTCCCTCGGCCGGCTCTTCGGGTAAGGACGGCGACAGCATCTCTTCCTGCAGCTTCTTGGCCGCCGGGAACAGGGCAAGCTCGCCCTTCGTCGCGCGCCGAAGAATCTGTCCCGAAATGATAAGCCGGTTGATTTCGTTCGTCCCTTCGTAGATGCGGCTGATTCGCGCATCGCGATAAGCTCGCTCGACGGGATAATCCTTCGAGTAGCCGTTGCCACCGAAGACCTGAACCGCTTCGTCCGAAACGTAATCGAGCGTCTCGCTGCCGACTACTTTTATGATCGAGCACTCGACCGCGTAGTCCTCGATTGCCTTGAGCATCTGCTCGGGATTATCTCGATCGATCGTCGCCAGCGAGTCTTCGATCATGCCGACCGTGCGATAGGTCATGCAATCGGCAACGTAAGTCCTAATCGCCATCTCGGCGAGCTTATGCTTGATCAGGCCGAATGACGCGATCGGAACTCCAAACTGAAAACGCTGCTTGGCGTAGTCAGTAGCTATCGTGGTCAGTCGCTTCGACCCGGTGATCGTGCTTACACCCAGCTTCAGCCTTCCGATGTTCAGAATGTTGAAGGCGATCTTGTGGCCCTTGCCGATTTCGCCCAACACGTTCTCAGCCGGCACCTGCGCCTGTTCGAGGTTGACCGCGCACGTCGAAGAACCTTGCAGCCCCATCTTGTGCTCTTCTTTTGCGATCGATACTCCCGGGAAACTCCGCTCTACGATGAAAGCGGTGAACTTCTCGCCGTCGACTTTGGCGAACACCGTGAAGACATCGCCGAAGCCCGCGTTCGTGATCCACATCTTCTGGCCGTTGAGCACGTAGTGCTTCCCGTCTTCGGACAGAACGGCTTTCGTCTTTGCTCCAAGCGCGTCCGAACCTGAGCCCGATTCGGTCAAGGCGTAAGCGCCCACCAACTCCGCGGTCGCGAGCTTCGGCAGATATTGCTTCTTCTGATCTTCCGTTCCGAAGTAGACGATCGGAAGCGTGCCGATGGTGGTGTGCGCGCCAATCGATCCCGAGAATGACGCCTGACCCGACATCGCTTCAGAGGCGACTAGCGAGCTGAGAAGGTCGAGTCCCATTCCGCCGTACTTCTCGGGGATGTCGATCGACAAGAGGCCAAGCTCTCCGGCTTTTCTCAATAAAGCTCGAGTAAGCTCGTAGTCTTTGGATTCGATCTCGGCATCGAGCGGCATCACTTCCTTCTCGGTGAATTCGCGCGCGGTTTGCGCGATCATCAAGTGCTCGTCGCTGAGATCATCGGGGGTGAAGACCGCGCTTGGGTCGTGGTCTTCAAGAATGAAGCTTCCGCCTTTGATTACTTTCTTTGTTTCTACAGCGCTGGACATATTAATTAGTCTCCTTGTAGGGGCGGCCCTCCGTGGCCGCCCCAGAGTCGTGTCAAACGAGGTCTGTCACCTTGAAAGCTGGGGCGGCCACGGAGGGCCGCCCCTACAGGTCAATTCATTAACTCAAAAATTCCCGCAGCGCCCATGCCGCCGCCTACACACATCGTCACCATCCCGTAGCGCGAGCCACGGCGTTGCATTTCGTGCAACAAAGTAGCCGTGAGTTTCGCGCCCGTGCAGCCGAGCGGATGGCCCATCGCAACCGCGCCGCCGTTCACATTCAGCTTGTCCTGATTGATCCCAAGCTCCTTCACAACCGAAAGAGCCTGAGCCGCGAACGCCTCGTTCAACTCGATCAAGTCGATTTGATCGAGCGTCAGCCCGGCGATCTTCAACGCTTTCGGTATCGCAGCAACCGGCCCGATGCCCATGTAGTCGGGATCGACTCCGGCAGTTGCAAATGCAACGAGCCTGGCTATTGGTTTAGCTCCGATCTCGCGGGCGCGATCCGCCGACATCACTACCGCCGCAGCCGCGCCGTCAGACATCTGCGAAGAGTTTCCGGCGGTCACTGTGCCTCGCGCGTGAAACGCAGGTCTGAGTTTCGCGAGCCCTTCCATCGAAGTGTCTCGTCGCGGGCCTTCATCGGTATCGAAGACGCCTTCTTTCACGACCCGCTTGCCCTTCGCATCGAGCTCGACAGTCTTCACCGAAAGCGGCACGATCTCGTCCTTGAACCTGCCTTCGCTTATAGCCGCCAGCGCTTTCTGATGGCTGCGCAACGAGAACTCGTCTGCTTCTTCGCGTGAGATCGAATACTTCTTCGCAAGGTTTTCGGCAGTGAGTCCCATGCTCAAATAGTAGTCGGGCCAATTCTCGACCAGCCCCGGGTTAGGCACGATCTTGTGCCCGCCCATCGGAACGAGGCTCATCGTTTCGGTTCCTCCGGCGACGATACAATCGGCCCAACCGGCCATGATTCGTTCAGCGGCGAACGCGATCGCCTGGAGCCCGGACGAACAGAACCGATTGATCGTGACTGCCGAAGCTTCCTTCGGGACGCCTGCGATCCACGAAGCCTGCCGAGCGACATTCATTCCCTGCTCTGCTTCAGGCATCGCGCATCCCAGGATGACGTCTTCGATCATCGCCGGGTCGAGTCCGTGAGTGCGCTCGACTGCGGCTTTGATTACCGCACCGGCCATGTCATCGGGCCTTGTGTCCTTGAGAGTACCGCGCGGCGCCTTGCCGACTGCTGTTCTGAGTGATGTGACGATTACTGCTTCTTTCATTTGTTAGTCTCCATTCAATCTTCAAGCCAGGCGATTGTAAGACGAGCGCGAGCATGGTTGTCACTCTCTGTTTTGATCTCGTGCCTTCATCAAATCAGCTTCAAGAAACAAATTATCCATATCCGCAAGCGGCCAGAACGCGTATCTGCCAAAAAGATTGCTGATGTGTTGCTTGACCAGCTCGCGATCGACCAATCCCTTTTCTCTGAGTAACCACATCAAATCGATTTGATCCTTCCCGCGACCAGCGAGATATTTCAGAATCACCATCCATTCAGGCGTAATGATGGGCAATCCTTTTTCGGTTGAGACTGCTCCGGCGAGTGCCGCTTCATACACTTCTTTCTTATCGTCATCGCGAACGATCCAGTCTACTTCAATTTCTTTTTGTTCGTCGGATCGTATGTTGTAAGCATCGCCACCCATCTCTAATTCTCGTGCCGCTTGAAGAGGCAATCTGGCAGTCGCGATAAAGTCGACATCAACTGTCGCTCGAGTGAATCCGTATATGTGCATCGCAAGCCCACCACATAGAGCGCAGTTGACGCTATTCTCATCAGCCGTCCTTACCATTTTGTTCGCGATATCCAAACCCTCTTCCGTCGATATCGATGGTCTCGATGATGAGTTGTAATGGCTTCGCTTGTCATTCACTAATCGATCAACACCTCCGCCCGTATCTCGCGTCTTGTTACCAGACCTCGTGCGACTTTTATTACCCGGTTCCGAAATAGGCTGACCTTGGATATAAAGGGTCTCATAGCTCAGGTCAATTTCACCCGGCCACTCGATTGACCCGGCAACAACTCGAACTGCCTCGAAAAGGGAGCGATCTTTCAGTCGCGTAAAGACTCCGTGTGTCATATAGGGTTTCACGTCGAAGATGCGGCGCTCGCCGTTCTCGAAGGTAACTTCCACCTCGTAATCCTCCAACGCACGCACGGACACGACGTGTGGAAGCGATGCTATTTCCTGCGGCGTTCTTTCTTTTCGTTCCACCATGCAATTCATTCTTGCGGCTCAGATTCAACCACGAAGTGGTTGCGGCCCAGAGCCCAAGGTTGCTGTACTCAGCTACCTTGGGAAACGCTGCGGGCGAGTTCACCAAACCAACGGGGTTGTGGCATTGCTCTGTGTGAAAGACGCAATGAAGTCACTAGCCCATGACGATTCGAGACGATCTAAGCCACTTGGCCAATTACGTAGGCCACAACCCCGTTGGGGTTGATCGACTCGGCCGCCGCGTTCCCAGGGTAGCCGAGTACAGCAACCCTGGGCTGGAAGACGAATCCCCTTCGGGGATAATGTCCAAACTCTCGTCAACTCCCAACGGAGTTATGGATGGCAATCGCTCGATCGCCGATTCTATCCTCGATCTTCAATTCGTTAATTCTCGATCCTCAGTTCCTAAGCGGTTTTCCCGTCTTCAGCATATGTTGAATTCGCTCTTGAGTCTTCTTCTCTCCGCACAACGAAACAAAGGCCTCGCGCTCGAGATCCAGCAAGTACTGCTCAGACACGAGCGTCTTATGTGACAAATCGCCGCCGGTGATTATGTAAGCCAGCTTCTTCGCTACGTGAGCGTCGTACTCGCTGATGAAGCCGCCTCGAACCATCATGTGAATCGCAAGCTTGATCGTCGCAAGCGCCGGCTCTCCAAGCACCGGAATGTCAGTTCTCGGGTGCGGCTGCCCGTAGCCCTCGCGCACCATCGCAAGAGCGGTCTGCTTAGCGTCTTCGATCAACCGGTCGCGATTCATAGTTATGTGATCGCTCTCACGCAAGAACCCAAGCTCGCGGGCTTCGACCGCAGACGTTGACACGCGAGCCATCGCAATCGTCTGCGAAACGTTCTTGATGCGGTTGAACAGGTCTTCGTCAGGCGACGTGTCTTCCACTGCGCGCAAGACGAGTTCTTTTACGCCGCCGCCGCCGGGTATCAAGCCGACTCCGACTTCCACGAGGCCAATGTAAGCTTCGGCCGCCGCGCGCGCTTTGTCGCCGTGCATCGTAATCTCACACCCGCCGCCGAGCGCCATTCCTTGCGGCGCCACTACGACCGGCTTCGCCGAATAGCGCAAATTCATATTCGCGTTTTGAAACTGGCGAACGGACATGCCGATCTCGTCCCACTCGCCCTCTTGAATGCCGAGCAGCAACAACATGATGTTTGCGCCGACCGAGAAGTTTTCGGCCTGGTTCCCAATCACCAACGCTTCGTAGTTTTCACCTGTTTCCTTCACCGAGTAGTTCATCATCGAGATCGTGTCGGCGCCGATCGCGTTCATCTTCGAATGAAACTCGAGACACGCAACGCCGTCGCCCAGATCGATCAACGATGCCGACGCGTTTTTCTTGATAACTTTGCTTTGATCTTTGAGAGACTTCAGAATCGTAACGCCGGCTCGCGAAGCAACTTCCTCGTAATCGCCGAACGCGAAATCAAAGTAGAAGGTCCGGCCTTCGCGATACTCGTAGAAACTCTTCTTGCCTGAGTCCAGCAGCTTCTGAACAAGCGGCGGGATCTGTTGTCCTTCTTCCCTCATCTTCGCGACGGATTTCTCTACGCCAATCACGTCCCACAGTTCGAAAGTGCCAAGCTCGTGATTGAATCCCCACTTCACCGCGTTGTCGATGTTGACGATGTCGTCGGCGATCTCCGGAATTCGATTCGCGGTGTAGATCAGATTCGCGCTGGTGGTCTTCCACAGGAACTCGCCGACTCGATCCTTGCCATAGATCAAAGCGCGAATTCGGTCCGCTGTATTCTCGTTGGTTTTTGCTGCATCGATCGACGGGAAACGAACTTTCTCAGCGGGCTTGTACTCGAGAGTCTTGTAGTCGAAAACGGCGTACTCAGTTTTGCCGCCCTCACCGCGTTGCTTCTTGTAGAAGCCCTGTCCGGCTTTGTTACCCGTCCAACCGCGCTTGACCATCTCGCGCATGAAATCCGGAGCGACAAGCACGTCGCGGCGCTCGTCATTCGGGACTGCCTGATAAAGATTTTCGGCGACATAGAGCGCCGTATCGAGACCGACTATGTCGGTGGTCCTGAATGAAGCCGACTTCGGCCGCCCGACGATTGGGCCGGTCATCGCGTCGACTTCTTCGATCGAGTAACCTCCCTCCATCATCACTCGAACCGCATTCAAGGAGCTGAAAGTCGCGATGCGATTGGCGATGAAGTTCGGCGTGTCTTTGGCAAAGACGATTCCCTTTCCAAGCTTGCGATCACAGAAGTCGGCGATGTAGCTGACGACTTCCTTTAGCGTTTCCGCGGTGGGAATGACTTCGAGCAGTTTCAGATAGCGCGGCGGGTTGAAAAAATGTGTTCCCAGAAAATGCTTGCGAAAGTCTTCGGACATTCCCTCGGACATCGCCCTTATGGGAATTCCGGATGTGTTCGAGCTTACGATGGTTCCGGTTTTACGAATGCGATCGACGCGTGAGAACAAATCCCGCTTGACCTCCAGCTTTTCAATGACCGCTTCGATGACCCAATCGACGGACGAGAGCTTTTCAAGATCGTCATCGAAGTTCCCGGTGCTGATGAGGCTCGTCACGCGTGGTGAAAAGAACGCGGCCGGTTTTATCTTTTTTGCCGCATCGAGCCCGGCATTGACGATTCGGTTTCTGACCGCCTTGGTTTCAAGGCTCAGACCGCGCGCTTCTTCCTGCTTCGTCAGTTCAGTAGGTGCTATGTCCAACAGCAACACTTCAAGCCCCGCGTTTGCGCAATGAGCCGCTATCTGCGCGCCCATCGTGCCCGAACCGAGCACCGCAACCTTATTAATCCTATAACTCACTGTCCGTCTCCTTCTGTGTCACTGTCCGTCTCCTTCTGTGTCATTGTCCGTCTCCTTCTGTGTTATTGTCCGTCTCCTTCCGTCCCATGTAGGGGCGGCCCTCCGTGGCCGCCCCTGATCGATGACCGGGAAAACCGTTTCACTCTGGGGCGGCCACGGAGGGCCGCCCCTACATGGGACAGACCCGGCCGCACCTACATGTCTCAGACCGCTACCACTTTAGAACTTTGCTCTTCATACAACCGGTCGATTACGGCCGCGTACTTTTTTTCGATCACGCTCCGCCGAGGCTTGAGCGTGGGCGTAAGCTCACCTGACTCGGTGGTGAATTCGTTCTCGAGCAGAGCTACTTTCTTTACCTTTTCAAATCGAGCCAGGTCGCTAGTGTATTTGTCGACCTGGCGCTCGATTAGATTGATGATTCGATGATCGTCCAGGAGTTCGCGGTCTCCATCATACTCGATGCCTTTCAGCCGCGCGTATCCGCGCAGCAGTTCCACGTTGGGGACGATCAGCGCAGAAGCGAACTTGCGCGCGTTGCCCACCACCACCACCTGAGAGACGAAGCGGCTCGACTTGATCAGGCTTTCGATCATCTGCGGCGCGATGTACTTTCCACCGCTTGTCTTGATCAGGTCTTTTTTGCGGTCGGTGATCACGAGAAAGCCGTCGGCGTCGATGTGCCCGATGTCCCCGGTGCGAAACCAACCATCAGACGTGAAAGCTTCCTCATTGTCTTCGACGCGGCTATAGCCCTTCATCACGGTGTCGCCCTTAACCAGAATCTCGCCGTCTGAAGCTATGCGAACAGTGACGCCATCCATCACCGGCCCAACTGTGCCGATGCGGTTTCGCTTTTCCGTATTGCAAGAGACGGACGGCGAAGTCTCGGTCAAGCCGTAGCCCTGTAGAATCGGCATGCCCGCCGCTAGAAACTGATACGCGATCTCCGGCGCCAACGGCGCGCCGCCCGATATCAGCGTCCGGATATTGCCTCCAAGCGCGGCGCGCCACTTATTAAAAACAAGAGCATCCGCAACCTTGTGTGCGAGCAAAAGCAAGAGGCCCACCCGTTTGCCTATGTCTTTGCGCTCAGCCCATCGTCTTCCGATCGACAATGACCAAAGAAAGATCTGACGTTTGGGAAACCCGGCGGACAGCCCGCGCTCGACTATCTTCGTATAAATCTTCTCGAACATCCGCGGCACGCTGGTCATCGCGGTCGGGCGAACTTCAAGCAGATTCTTCGCTACGGTGTCGATGCTCTCGGCATATGCGACCGTCGCTCCCAGATGAGCGTAGAGATACCAAACTGCGCGCTCGAATATGTGAGTAAACGGCAAGTACGTCAGCGCGACCTCGTGCCGGCCATCGAATTGAAGCCAACGAGCGCTGTTCAGCACATTCGCGGTCAGATTCTTGTGAGTAAGCATTACGCCTTTTGGTTCGCCGGTCGATCCGGAGGTGTAAAGAATCGTAGCCAGATCCTCACTTTTCGCGGTCTGCCAAAGGCTCTCGTAAAGGCCGGGCTGTTCTCCATATGAGATGCGGCCCTTCTCGACCAGTTCCCCGACTGTCATGACCGAGTCCGGTTTGGTATCTGTCGAGTCGAGCAGGATAATGTATTCCAATCCCGGCAGGCGGCGCTTCATTGAGAGCGCGGTTTCCAAAAACCGAGATGACACGAAAATGGCTCTGGAAGCCGAATCCGCGAGTATGTATTCGACCTGCGTATGCGCCTGAGTCGCATAGATTGGAACATCGACCGCGCCGATCGCCAGCGTGGCAAGGTCAGCAAGATTCCACTCCGGCCGATTCTCAGACCAGATCGCGACTCGATCCCCGCTCTTGAGTCCGAGGGTGTGCAGGCCGAGAGCGAGCTCTCTGACGCGTCGCGCAACTTCGCCATAGGTCAGCGAGCGCCACGCTTCCTCATATTTGAAACGCAGGAATTCCGTTTCGCGATAAATATCTACCGCGTAGTTGAAGACCTCGTTTATGGTTCTGGGCGTGGCGCCCATTACACTCTCCTATTTTGCTAATCGTTTTGGACTAATTGGCGCGGGCCGACTTTTTGACCGCGCTTCCGATTCCATTCAAGAAAACATCCAGCAACGGTTCAGCGGTTGAAGCCAGGCTGTAGCGCTTGCGACTCAACACCCAGTTCGTTGCCATCTCGTCGAGCGCGCCGAACAACATTTTGGCGGCGACCTTTGTGTTTAGCGCGGATCGAAACGCGCCGTGCCGCTGTCCTTCTTCAAGGACGCCGCGAATCAGCTCGAGATACTCAGAGACCTTGGTAGCAGAAAACTGCTCCATGAACTTTGTCGAAGATCGCAGCTCGACCTGAAACACGATGGCGAGATTACGATCGCGGCCGAGGCTTTCCAGGTGCGCATGAACGATTCGTCTCAACTTCTCCCTGGGGTCATCTGTTTTGGCTAGGCTCGCCCTGCCTGCGGCGAGCGCCTCTTCCATGTAGTAGTTGAAGATCGATACGAGTATGTCGTCCTTGTTCTTGAAGTAGAGATAAACCGTGCCGTCGGCGACCCCGGCTTCGCGAGCGACATCTGCGACCTTTGAGTTGAAGAACCCGCTGCTGGCGAAAACTTTTATTGCGGATCGAAGGATCGCTTCGTACTTGCCGTTTGCCTTGCCGTTTGTCTTGCCGTTTGCCTTCCGTTGAGACTGGGAGCCCCGCCTGACAGATGCCATCGCGCCTTGTTACCTCAGGACCGAAAAACTGAATGATGATTCATTCATCTTTTTACGCCAACCGCACCAGCCAACGCAAGCAGAATCGTGCCAGGCACAAACTTTTTGTTGCGGCCTATTAGCGTGTTGGCGAGTTCTGCGTTGCTTAATAACTTCCGCGTGCTTTGCGGTCCTTTGCGTCTTTGCGCTGAGTATTCGGTCTTGCTTCTTCATACCCAATACTCAGCGCAAAGACGCAAAGGACCGCAAAGCACGCGAAGGACTGACCTGATTACAAGTCAGCAACGCAATAACCGACTACAAACTTTTTAGTTGAGCGCGCGCTTTGTTATGATCAGTCCACGATGGAAGAGATGGAGAGGGACCTGAAGAAGCAACTCAAGAAACACTTGAGGGGCGTCGGCGGGTCGACTATTGAGAATCTGGTTAAGCGGCTCGGCGACCTGCCCTCGGAGCGAGTGCTCCTGAGCACCGACATCGGCGTAGCCCTGGCCGCCACAAACCTCCGAGCCGCGGTCGAGATGCTTAAGGCTGCGCCCGAGGTGTCAAGACTGATTGACGCCGGAGATCTGCGAGTGTGGGGCGAAGCAGGAAAGCGGCTCTCGGCTACCAGCCCCGACACCGCCATCGCTTTCTTTCAATCTAGTAGCGCCACGCTCGAGGCCATTCCGGAAGAAATGCGTTCGCCTGTGCTGAGACTGGTCAATAAGCAAGCCGCCCTGTCAGCCAATACGGCCGTCGAGAGTTTTAACTCCGCGTCTCGTGTTATCGAATCAATCAGTGATCACGAGAACGTCGCGCAGATTCTTACTATTTGTCTTGAGCTCGCAAGGCATTCCGTCAAACACAGCAATGACCTGTTTCTGGCCGCACCTCAAGTGATGTCTCAGATCGAGGCGAACGGCGACGCCGAGTTGACCAAGAGAGCGCTCAAGCTCACAGCGGCCTTTGCGTTCAGGTCGGGAGGAACCGCAGCAGATTTTTTCACCGAGCTTCCGGAGTTGATCAACGCCGCAGACCGCTCGTCAGTACAAAGATTGCTGGATATCACCGAATCCTATCTTGATCGATCCGGCGGCGTGGCGCTTCAGTATTTCAAGGCGGCGAGCCGGGTGCTCACCATCGCTGGTGACGAGTCCTTCGAACGCTGGACCGCGCTCGCCAGGCGCGTGGGCATGCAGGGGAACGCAGCCAGTTATCACTTCATGAAGCAGAGCCCGCACATAGTGGCCGAACTCGCCGCGCGTGTTGGCCCGCAACGGCGAACGCAAGCGGTTTCCTCGGTCCTGGAAATAGTCGAGGAGATTTCTGAGCGGAGCACCATCGCCGCGGTCGAATGCTTCAAGGCGAGCCCACTCGCGCTGACCGCCGCCTCGCTTGGCCAGTTTCGCGATTGGGCTCGCCGCGGTCTCGAAAAGGCTACGGAGAATTCACGGCGTGTACAGGCCTACTATTCACTCGAGTCAAAGGCCAGCCAGGAAGCGCTGTTCAAGATTGAAGGCGGCCTGACCCTCGATTCAGTTTCCCATACCCTGAGACTTTACGTTGAAGGTTTAACCGGAAGATCGCTTCACGTTGCCTCGCTGGCTTCAATCCCCGACGAAGCCAGGATCGGTGACGGGAGCACTATATACTTGCCTTCTGTCGTGGCTGAGTTTGAAGATGAGGGCGAAAACTTCCGCTTGTTCAAGGTGCTCGCGGCGCACGCGGCCGGGCAGGTTGAGTTCCTCACGTTCGCGCAAGGCGCACCTGGCATAGTTGCAGCGATAGATGAGATACGTTTTGCTTTTAATCAACGATCTCAGGAACAGACCGGTCGTCGCAGCGCTCCCAATGTGCCGACCGAGGGCGGCGACGGCGTTGGTTTTCTGTCGGCGCTTGGTGAGTTTCCTGACGGCGATCTCGCGACACGCCTTTTCACTACCATCGAAAATGGGAGAATCGATTTTTTGCTTCGCCAGGTGTATCGCGGCATAAGACGCGATCTCGATTTCGTTCGAGAGCGGCTCATCGAGCGAAGGCCGGAAACCGACAAGATACCTCGCGAGCTCCTTCCCTTCGAGCTGCTCTTTCAAATTGCCGTCTGTGGCCGGCCTACGGAAGAGGCCCGCCGATCTTATCCAACGGTCGTCCGCGAAATCGAGCAGGTCCTGTCTGACTACATCTTTCGTGAGGACGCTACGGTCGGAGAATCTTTGATGGCGACACTGAGAATCTACCAATTCTTTGTGGAGCAACCCGGTCAGGCCGATACTCAGAACGAGGAAAGCGGCGAAAGCGGTCAAGGAGGAGACACGAAGGGCGAAGAATCGTCTCTTGCCGATTCCGAAGCTGATCAATCCGGGCAACGCCGGCAGGTGGAAGTCCGAGACGATCCCTTCAGCCTTTGGAACAGCGGGCAGCAGCAAGAGATCAACCCGGACCAGGATATCTTCAATCGCGCGAGCGGGCCTGAGAGCCCTGAGCAGGATCTCGATAAGGGGGACCGCGCTTTCTACTATGACGAATGGGATCGTGAGCTTGCGGACTACCGCACGCGCTGGTGCCGCGTAATAGAACGAGCCGGAGCACGTGGGTCTCGCGGGTTCGTCGAGCTCGTTCGGAGCCGCTACTCCGGCATAATCTCCTCGATTCGATACCAGTTTCAGTTGTTGCGCCCGGAAAACCTGAGGCGCATTCGAGGCGAGATAGACGGCGAAGACTACGACCTGCAGGCGGTAATCGATTACGCTCTTGATAAGCGCAGCACCGGGTTGATCGACGATCGACTCTACACGCGCAAGCTCCGCCGGGAGCGCGACGTCGCGGTCTCCTTTCTACTTGATATGTCCAGCTCAACCGCGCGCACGATCAGCCGATATCCAAACCGCCCGTACACGCAGCCCGGTCAGCGAATAATCGATATCGAGAAAGAGGGGTTGGTCTTGATGAGCGAAGCGCTCGAGGCTGTTGGCGATGCGTATTCGATGCAGGGCTTCACAAGCGAGGGCCGGCGCAACGTGAAGTTCTATGTCATCAAAGATTTTTCGGAGGGTTATTCAGCAGAGGTTGAGCGGCGCATCGGCGGGATTTCGTATCAGAACAACACCAGGCTCGGGGCCGCAATTCGGCACGCCACAACCAGGCTTTCGCGGCAGGACGCGCGCACGAAGTTAATGATCGTTCTGTCCGATGGACGCCCGTATGACCACGACTACGGTGACAGCCGCTATGCTCGCGAGGACACGAGAATGGCATTGAGGCAGGCTCGCATTGAGGGCATCACTCCCTTTTGCATAACCATCGATCGCGAGTCCGAGGACCAGCTCAAAGATATGTACGGTGAGGTTGGATACACAATCATCGACGATGTGCTGAGTCTGCCAGAACGGCTTCCGGGAATCTACAGCCGGCTGACGACCTAACCGGTACGGGCGGCCAACGGACTAACCGAACTCGTCTTAACGAGCCGATACAGTGAAGAAACCGCTTTGCGGACTTTGCGTTCAACGTATCTCCCTTTCTCGAGCGGATTCCTTTCGCAAAGCTCGCAAAGTACCGCAAAGCTCGCAGCGTCGGGTGGTTTTTAAGGAGGAGGGCCTTCCCTACACTTCTATTCATACCGGAGCGCTTCGATGGGATCGAGCCGAGCGGCTTTTCTGGCCGGCCATACACCGAAGACCAGCCCAATCGCAATCGAAACGGCTAATCCGGTGATCACCGCCCAAAGAGGGATCGACGCGGGTAGCGAAGGGAAAATGAGCACTACTATCCGGCTCACGCCTATTGCTAACAAGACCCCCAAAACACCGCCAAGAAACGTAAGCGTCATCGCCTCGAAAAGGAATTGATTCGTGATATCCCGTCGCCGCGCGCCGATTGCTTTTCTCACGCCGATCTCCGAAGTGCGTTCGGTCACGCTCACCAGCATGATGTTCATCACGCCGATGCCTCCGACAAGCAGGCCCACGCTCGAGAGCGCGATGGCGACCAGTCCGACCATTGCGGTGATGCTGTCGAACTGTTCGATGAACCGGTCGGCAGTCGTCAGGTCAAAATTATCCTTCTCGTCGTACTTCACTCCGCGTTGACGGCGCAGGATGTCCTCGACCTGGTCGAGCGCTTTTTGAAGTTGACCGCTGCGAGCGCGGATTGTGAGCATCATCCACTCGCTTCTTGGCGAAACCTTACGAATGGTGCGAAACGGGATCAGAACTTCATTTTCCTCGCTTTGACCAAGCAGCCCCCCCTTCCTCGGCTCTAGCACTCCGATGATCTCGAACGGTTTACCGTTCATCATCACCTCTTTGCCGACGATCGAATCCGTGCCTTGCGTGAACAGCGCCTCGGCAGCCCCCTTACCAATGACCATCACATCGCGCCGATGTTGATCGTCAATCTCGGAGATAAATCGCCCGGCTTGAAGCGACAGGTTTGTAATCGTTCCGTAGTTCGCCGAAACTCCTTGAAGGTTCCCTTGTTTGTAAGTCTGGCCGGAGTAGGTGATGGTCTTGTCGAAGTTCCATTCGATGAAACCCTGATTTCCAACATCCTCGACCGCGCTTGCAAATTCTTTGATAGCTTCGCCGTCCTCGGGTCTGAGGGGCTTCCTGGTGCGCTCGGAACGATCGTGGGAGAAGGATATGCCCGTCGATAAATGGAAGGCGTAGATATTATTAGTGCCGTATTCTTCGACAAAACTGACTATGTTGGAGCGAAGGCCGGTGAGAATCGAGGCGATGGCTATGACGGTGGTCACGCCGATGACTATGCCCAGCACAGTAAGAAAGCTGCGGAACTTGTGCGCGCGCACGTTGTCCAGCGCCATCTTGAACGTTTCGCTTGGAACTAATGCTGTCAGTTTCACCGCTTCACCTTCAGTTTTTGCTCAGCGCGGTTATTGGATCCAGCTTCGCGGCTTTCAGCGCGGGATAAATCCCGAACACCATTCCGATGACGCTGGAGACCACGATTGACAGAACTACATAAGTAAGCGTGATGCTCATCGGCACCGGAGTAGTCTGCCCGATCAACCACGCGATGCCGGCGGCAAGCAATAACCCAAGCGCGCCGCCTAACGCGCACAATACGGATGACTCTATCAGGAATTGAACCAGAATGTGTTTGCGCTTCGCGCCGACCGCCTTGCGCAACCCGATCTCGAAAGTGCGTTCGGTGACACTGACCAGCATTATGTTCATTACGACGATTCCACCGACCACCAGTGATATGAATGTGATCGGGATAACCGCCATTGTA